>JAEEJT010000046.1 GCA_016282055.1 Bacilli bacterium | reverse complement strand
TGTAACTTCAATTGAATCATCTTTATATAAATTATCTACGTTATAACTTTTACTTTTAATATTTTTTCCAGTATATTCACATTTTATATCATCAACATCAATGTAAATATTTCTTTTTATAATATTAACTTCTTGTTCTTTTAAGTTAAAATCATAACAATTTGTTACATCAATATTATCTTCATTAAAAACTTTAATACTAGAAATACAACAATTAGTTTTATCCGATTTTATATCATCGAATGTAAAACCAATTTCTTTTACATAATCACCATCACTTAAATCAATACTATAATTAGGATTATTTCCGTATATACAGTTTTTATCAAGATTAACACTAACTTGTTTTTTATTAATTGTTAAATTATAAATTTTACTATGTGTTTTAATACCAAATACTTTATTTGATGAAACACGAACTTCATAAGTGCCAGGTAATGTTGGTTGTGTAGATGTCCAAGTATTCGTCTTAGTATCAAAATACTCAATATAAGTTTTTGCAAATAAGGCTTTACTAGAATAATTAACATCACTGCCATACTCAATACTATCACTAATATTAACATCTGGTATTGTTCCTCTTGTTGAAAAGAATGCAATAACAAGAATAAATACAAATGAAAAAGCACTAATAAATATAGCTCTATGTTTATATACAAATAATCTAAATTCAGCTAACTTTTTAATTCTATTTTTGTATTTTTCGTATAGCATATTACCTGTACTCCTTTCTTTAAAAATTAATAAACTTCAATGGTTATATCATCATAATAAAGGATATTATAACAACTTGTTACATCATTATTAAATTCATCATAAATTCTAACGCTAATTATTGAAATGATTTGTGTTCCTTCACAATCATAAATAATATCATCACTAACATAAACTAAACTTGCAATATGATGATTATTTAAAAGACTTGATAAAGTTACACTGCTTATTTCAATGTAATCATCAATTCCATTATTAAGTTCATCTACGCTTATATAAATATCTTCAGTTGAAATAATTATATCGATAGGCAAACAAATAAACACACCAGGATTCATGATAATATAATAATTACTTGTCACATCATTATCTGATGAATCTAGTATTTTGTAATTAGATATATTATTATATCCAATAGTTCTTTTTGAATTTTTAGGTTTTAAATCATATGAACTAAAACAACTTTCATCTATTACAATCCTATCTCCACTTACTAAATCTCCAGTATAAGTAAATGTTGGATTATAAAAACTAATTCCATCATATTGTTTAGTTAATCCACCTGTTGTAATTGTAATAATATCATTATAAATACATAATGTTCCGTCAACTAATTGAATAGAAAAATAACCAGTTATTTCATCACCATTTTCATCATAAATATTAATAGATGTAATTTTACTAGGTGATGATCCTAATCCAATTTGACTACCAGAAACTGTAGCAGTGTATGTAAAATTATATGTTGTCATTAGATATTGGAATTTCATATCTGGAATTATCATAGATACATCAGCATAAATTGATGAATGCTCACTATATCTTTCGCCACAATAATCCATAATAAATGAAATATTTCCATAACCATTAACTGTTAACAATCCATAATTCCATTCAATATAATAATAATCAAGACAACTTTCTAAACTACCATTAACAATATTAAATGAAATTGGTTCATTAACAATCATACCAACATCTTTAATTTTTGGATAAGCTATTTGTAATTCATGATCACTTGCTAAACTTCCAATAATAAAACTAACTTCATCACAAACTTTATAAGTTCCATCATAATCCCAAGTATGACTACCTGTTAAAAGTTTTATATGGCGTTTAGTTATAATAACTTTATTTATTGAATTAATAGTTATATTATAATAATCTGTTACATTATCATTATTACTATTCATAATATAATATGTATCAGGAACATTAGAATATTCACCAATTGATTTAAAACTAAATCCAATAAATGAAAAATCTTCATTTTCATTTAAACTTCCATCAACGATTGTATAAGCTTCATAAGAATAATTTCTTGTATCAACGTAATGATAATTATTATCAAATTCTAAAGTATCACCATTAATATCAATAGATAAGTTTCTTTTCTCAATAATAATATTTCCAATATTTAGAGTTATATCATAATTATCTTTTACGTTTTCATAACCCTCATCAAGAATTTGCATTGTTCTATAACCGTTTAAGTAAGTTCCTGGAATAATATATCCACTAGTTCCTAAATATACAAATGTATGATTCAAAGCAAAACTTCCACTAATAACCTCATAAAAGCCATCAGAATCATTATGAGTAGAGTCATAATAACACTCATCTCCACTATAAATAAATGTCTTACCTTTAATATCAAGTTCTATTTCGCGTTTTAAAATATTTATATATTCACTTTCAACAACATGAACAGTATATTTATTCGATACATCGTTACCATTTTTATCAAGAACAATAAAATCTTCACAACTATTAAGTTCACTACTTAATGCATCTTTTAATCCTAATGGATTAACCATCTTTAAACTAAAGCCACTAGGTAATGAGTTTTCAAGAACTTGAAATGCTTCGTATGATTGATAAGTTCCATCATAAACAAAATCTTTACCTAATAATTTAACAAAAATATCAGTATTAGCTTCAGCTAAAGTATCAAGAATAATCCATCCCATTCCATCAATATATACTTCAACCCAACTATGAGCATATTCACTTGTAACACCTATTGTACTACCACTATTAACATTACTGATACAAAAACCAGTAACATAACGACAAGGGATACCACAAGATTGTAATAACAAACAAGTTAAGGAAGCAAAATGTTGACATATACCTTCTTTAATATTTAAAAAGTTTACAACACTTGTTTCATTTAAATTATATCCAACAAAATCAAGGTTATAAGTATAATTATTATTTATATAGTCAACAATATAACTAATAACTTCATAAACATTACTTTTATCATCGTTTAAACTGATTCCATTAGAAGAAAGGATATTTCTTAGGAATGGTTCATAATCACTATCCACTGTAAGATAATTTGAATAAACAAATTCACGATAAATTTCTTCTAACGTTCTGTAATCACTATTACAAGCATATTTTCCTTCTCTTAAATAGTTATAATCATAGAAATTAAGGCTATAAGTCTTATTATAATTCTTTCTTACATGAATATCGTCATTATAATTCTTTAAATCACTAGTAATATAATTACTTATATAATAAGGCAAAAATCTTGAATTATAACTGTTTTCACTCATAGTAATAGTTAAACTATTAGTTGTTTTACCAACTTTTTCTAAAGCACTAGAAGTTAAATATAAGGGATTATATTCAAAAACTTCATTAGTAAAGTTATTAATCCAAGAATTTGTATTTTTATCAAAAGTTGAGTACGATTGATTTCTTAAATAAATATATTCATTTGATTGATTTGATAATAATTCAAATAAAACTTCATTGTCTGGAGTGAATTTAGTATTGGTTAATTGACTTCCATCACCTTCAAATGTTTTAACAACTAATATACCAAGACGTTCTTCATATTCATAGTTATCAAAATCAACTTCTTCTCCATTTTCATCAATTAAAGAAACATATAATAAAGTATTATCAGTTTGACCAGGATAAGTAATAGTACCATTAGTCTCAGCAACAACAGTAAATAAAGTATCAGAGAATGTTTTATTAGTAACTGTATAACTACTACAAGTTAAAGGAGTTCCATCAAATACCTTATCACTACTATCAGTAACAACAATAAATCTAGCTTTTTTAACAATTAAATCATTAATAGAAACATTTATATTATAATTCTTGCTACAATTTTTGTTATCGTTATCCAAAACTTGTATATCATTAATAACAACTTTTGAAAGTTCAATCTTACCAGCATCAATTAATGAATAAATGTTTTCTATAATATTAATAGAGTGATTATTTAATAATCCTGATTGACTAACAAACTTAGAATTATCAATTTTATAGCTTAAGACAGTTCCATCATAATACTTACTATTATTAGAATTATCAATCACAACATTAACATCTTTTGGATAGATTTTAATCTCACCAAACATTTCATTAAACTTATAATTTTTAGTAACATCATCACCTATAGCATTAACAACTTTATAATTAATTCTGTTTTCATATGATGATAACTCACCTTCATTATTATAAATGCAATCACAAACAGAGATAAATCCATCAATATTAATAAATGTTTCACCAGGAAGAATACTATCAATTAAGAAATTATAATATAAATCAGAAAAATAATCTCCAGTATAATATTCACCATTATATGTTCCAGTAATTGAATTAGTTCTTAGAACAACATTTATTGGTTTTATAGTAAGTTTACCCCATAATTCATTAACATAATAGTTTTTAGTTACATCAACACCATTACTATTTCTAATAACATAATTAAAACTATTCAGATAATATGTATATTCTTTAGTTCTTTCATCAATTAGAACATCTTTTACTTTTCTATAATGATCAATAGCATCATTAATACTATATTCTAATCCCTCATCAATAATATATAATGTGTCTGTTGTTAACATATTGACAACATATGTATTATTTGAATTAGATAAATATAATCCATCGTATGTTTTTTCACTTGATCCTGTTTGAATATACATATTCTTTGGTGTAATACTAATAGTACCAAAGATAGAATCAGAAAAATCATAATTATCACTAACATCTTCTCCTAAACTATTATAAACATTTATAGTATTAGGTTTATTAGAATCAAGTTCATCAGTGAAACTAACAACATTAACATCAGAATATTCTATTGTATCTCCAACAACTAAACTACCACTAATAATAGTTGGTCTTGTTGCTTCAAGAGGAATACCATTATACTCCTTAGTTAAATCACTTGAATATAATGTAATAGATCTTCTTGTTATTTCTAAAGTTCCTTCTTCTATATATATATCATAGTCAAAAGTTACATCAGTATCATAAATATCAGTAATTTTAACTAATACTCTATTAGCTATCATTCCAACATTAGTTAATGTATTAAAGAAATTAACAGTCATATAATGACTATCTAAAATGCTTCCAATTAATTCATACTCTTCACTACCTAAAACAATACCATCATATTCTTTAGATCTAGATGATGTTGTTATATATAGTTGAATAGGACGCAAATATAATGTTCCCCATTCTTCAATAACGTTATAACATTGTAATACACTATTATTATTTTTATCAACGATATCATATGTAAAGCTATTTTCAATACCAACAGCTTCTTTATTTTCATTTCTTATAACATCAGTTATTGTTTTAAACTCTGATCTTCTTACAAAAGTATGACCTTCAAGTAATCCAATAGGATCTTCAAAATAATCTTCTTTTCTTGGATTACCATCATATAAAGTATTACTATTACTATTAGTTCTAATAGTTATAGTTTTCCCAGTAACTTTAAGCATTCCATAATCAATATGTATATCATAATTTTTAGAAACATTATTTCCATATTGATCAACGATAGTTATATAACAACTATTTACAGCTTCTCCTACATCAGTAATTTCACTATTAAAAGTGTATTTATACATATGACCTGATATTAAAGGAACAGAAACCTCACGCAATCCATTACCTTTTAAACTAGTTCCATCATATTCTTTTGTAAAACTATCAGTTGAAAAATATAAATCAATTGGTTCAACTTCTAAAGTTCCAGGAATACATTCAATGTTATAATATTTACTAACATCTCTACCTTCTCTATCAAGAACATATGCATTAATTGTATTTTCACAAGTTCCAACATCAGTTATTGTTCCAATAACTTCAACATGTAATTCATGTCCATCCATTAAATTATTACCTATTTGTTGGAAACTATTAAATTCTAAACTTTCACCATTATAAATTTTTGATTTACCATCAGTTTTAACAGTTAACTTAATTTGTTTACATTCCAACTCACCATATTGATAATTAAATGTATAGTTTCTTGACACATCAACATTATTACTATTTATGACATAAGCATTCATAGTATTATCGCATTTACCAACATCATATAACTCACCAGTGATATCAACAACAAGTCTATCACCATCAATTAAACTACCACTAACTAATTCATAATCATCACTTTGAGTTTTAATAGGAAACTCATTATTTAAATAAGTATCTAAATACTCTTTACTAATACTACCTGATTTTATAGTTAGTTCTATTGGATTAATAGTGATACTACCTGGATTACATGTAATATCATATTTACTAGTAACATCAACATCAGCTTCATCAAATATACTAACACTAAAGTCAACTTCCTTATAGCCAACTTCACTTAAAGAACCAATCATAATTGGTTCAATATGATGACCTGGTAGGAGTTCACCTGATAAAATAGAATATTTATTGCATGTAACTTTGCTACCAGTATATGTACAAGTTACCTTTTCAGCTTCTAAAACAATCTTTGGTTTTCTTGTTTCAATAACATTTGTTAAAATCAAAGTTAAATAAATAAGTGTTAAACCAATAAGACCAACTAAAACTGAACTTATGATAAATATTGTCTTATTCTTTTTCATGAAAACTCCTTTCCTTGAAATTAATTCATTTCAATAGTTAAAATATACTCTATAGATTGACTTAAACTATTCTCACCAAATAATTCATTCATAAAGCTAATTAATGCTTTACTTTCATT
>JAEEJT010000045.1 GCA_016282055.1 Bacilli bacterium | reverse complement strand
TGGGAATTTAGAAATAAAACACAGTTACCTACTCGTCATGATGGTGATAAAGTTGTTGTTGGAATGTATGCTTTAGATACTAATAAGCTTGTTTATATTGATAAGTGTTTAATTGAAAATAGACTTATTAGTTCAACAATGAGTAAAATATTAGATTATTTAACTAAAGCAAGTATTGATATTTACAATCCAAGATTTCATCAAGGTAATTTAAGATATATTGTATTAAGAGGTTTTGAAGAAACAAATGAAGTTCAAGCAACTTTTGTTTTAATGAAAGAAGAACCTAGAATACTAAAGATTTTAAAAGATGTTATTAAAATCGATAATGTTAAATCTGTACATTATAATATTAATAATGATCCAAAAGGCATTGATATTATTCATGGTAATGTTATTAAACTTGCTGGTGAAGATGAGATTAATGGTAAATTAAATAATCTTAATTTTAAGATTTCCCCTAATGCATTTTTCCAATTAAATAATAAGCAAACTGTTAAATTGTATGATTGTGTTGTTAATGCACTTGGTGACAGCAAAGAATCTAATGTATTGGATCTATATTGTGGAATAGGAAGTATTGGCTTATATGTTTCTTCTATGTGCAAAGAAGTTAGAGGTATTGATATTAATAAAGATGGTATTGATAATGCTAATAAATTCGCAGAATTAAATAATATAAAAAATGCTAAATTCTATTCAGGTAATATTCTTAAAACTTTAGATAAGTTTAAAGAAGAAGGATTTAATATTGATTGTGTAATAATGGATCCTCCTAGAAAAGGTTGTGAATTACAATTAATAAATTATTTACAAAAATCTAAAATCAAAAAAATCATTTATGTATCTTGTAATCCAGCAACTCTTGTAAAGAATCTAAACCATCTACAAAAAGATTATTTTGTAAAATACGTTCAACCATTAGATATGTTTCCCCAAACATCAAATATAGAGTCTGTTGTACTTTTAGAACGTAGATAATTGAATAAATTCTATTAATGAGATATAAATTATTTATATCTCATTTTTTTATTTTACTAAGCAATTTTCATTTAATAAATTATCTTTAATTTATTAAAATTTGTATTAATTTTTAAATTATTTTTAAATAATTAGTGTTTTTATTTATTTTGTATTTATTTATAAAAATAAGAAAAATACTCAAAAAATAGATTAAAAAATAGTTTTTTAAAATGAAAACCTTTTCTTTTACGATTTTTCTTGATTTTTGGCTTTTTTGTGCTATAATTATTATAAATAATTAATTTTTCTGTATAGATGATTATTTATTGTTTTAATGGTAAAAAATTTTTAAAGAAAAGGATGGTGAATTTATGACGAAATTTGTTAGAAAATTAAATGTTTTCTGTGGCATCATTGTTATGGTTTTCTTATTAGTCGTAACAATGGGTTGTGTTAAGGACAACAAAAAGTTTGTTGACCAAGGTGAAGTCGGAACATTTTATTCATATTATGGCGATACTCAAGCTGAGTTAACCTTAAATGAAAATAATGCTAATTTTAAGATGGGTGGTCAAACTATTATTGGTACCTATACTTTTGATGGAACCAGTTTACAAATTACGTTTGAAGGTGGCCAAGGTATTAATGTAAAATATACAACTAATACCATCACATTTGGTTATAACAATGTGACATACACTTTATATAGAAATGTAACATACACTGTTACATTTAATGTAAATGGAGGTAGTGAAGTTCCACAGCAAACTGTTGTAAATGGAAAGAAGGTTACTAAACCTGTTGACCCAACTAAAAAAGATGCAATGTTCGTCGGATGGTATCAAGACAGTACTTATAAAACTGAGTATGATTTTGATAATGTTGTTACTGATAATTTGAGTTTATATGCTAAGTTTGCTGATGATTTGGCTTATGACACTGAATATACAGTTACTTATGTTACAAATGTTGAAGGTGTAGAAGTACCTACTCAACAAACTTTTAATAATACATTATATAAACTACCTACTCTTGAAGTATCTGGTAAGATGTTCTTAGGATGGTGGGTAAGTGATTATGAAGATGGTTCTAAATTAACTTATAAATATGAACCATTAATGAGAATTGAAAGTGATACAACATTATATGCTGTATATGCTAATGAAACTTCTATTGATGTATCAGTTTTAAATGGTCATGTTATATTTGATACACTTTATACTGGTTCAGCTAGAACATATTCATTAAAAGTATTTAATGCTAATAACCTTACAGGTGATCCATTATTTACATACAATAGAAATGATAATGATGTAAATTTTGATTTCAATGAATATGAACCTGGCGAGTATGTTGTTGAAGTTCAAAGAGGAAATGCTACTGGTAAAGCTTATGTTCGTAATAAAGCTTTAACAAGAGTTTCTAAATTAGAAATTGTTAATGGAAACACATTAAAATGGAATAAAGTTGAAGGAGCTACAAGTTATTTAGTAACTGCTCAATGTGGTGTTGCTACTTATAATATTGATAGATTAAATGTTGGTAATACTAACTCATATAATTTTGATGATGTTGTTATGGGACGTGATGGTATTACATTTACTGTTACTGCTGTTGCTGATGGATATTTAAGTACTGATTCTAAGACTTATAATTATTATAGATCTTTAGAAGAAGCTAAAAATGTTAAATATGATAATGTTAAACAAGAAGTTACTTGGGATTCTGTTGAAGGGGCTACAAGTTATAAAGTTGTTGTTCAAAGACAAAATGGAAATCCTAGTGAATATAATGTTACTGAAAATAAACTTTCATTAGGTAACTTCTATGGTGTTTTAAATGTTTATGTTACTCCAGTTGCTAAATTATATTATGCTGCAACTAGTGAATTAAATGTTACAAAGAATGAATTAAAAGTTCCTACTAATATTTCTTTAGTTGGTTATAATGTTTTATGGGATGAAGTAGAAGATGCTGTAAGTTATGTTGTTGTTGTTAATGGTGAAACATTTACTTCTACAACAAATAGTTTAACTTTAAGTTTGGCTTTCGTAGAACAAAATACAGAATTTGTTGTTTCTATTAAAGCTGTTGCTAGTGATTCATCTAAAAACTCTGTAGCATCTGATGCTGTAACAATTAATAAAGTTGGTGTTAATCAAGTTGCATATCAAAATGGATATGTTACATGGAATGCTGTTCCAGGAGTTGTAGCATATGCTGTTAAAGTAGATAATGGAACTGTTGAATTAGTTCGTAATGATAATAAAGTTGCTAAAGCAATTGGTGGTGGTACACATACAGTTTCTGTTGCAATGTGTGATAGTACTGATAATTATGGTAACTTCTACACTGCTACTATAAATGTATATACACTTACATTTAATTCTTTAGGTGGTTCTGTAGTAGAATCAATGTATTTTGCGACTGGTGATACTCTTACATTACCTTCTCCAAGTTATGAAGGATATGAATTTAAAGGTTGGTATGATACATTAACAAATAATGTTGCTAGTGGTAATAAGATTACTAATGAACCATTAAATTTTGATAATGATGTTACTTTATATGCTTCATGGGAAGGAAATCTATATCATGCTAATTTAAATTATGCAACATATGGTAGTGGAGCTATTAGTGAAGTTGATGTTCATTTTGGTTCAAGATTTACATTACCTGTACCTTCTTCTGAAAATGCTTTAAAAGTTTTCGTTGGTTGGTATGCTGAGTTAAATGCTCAAGGTGAAAGATATACTGATGAAAATGGTGCATCTTTAAGAAACTGGCGTGATTATGGTGATGTTACACTATATGCTGCTTGGTTAGATGTATTATCATTTGAATTAATTAATGATGGAAAAGCTTACTCAGTTTCTAAGGGAGAAGGTATTACTTATGTTCATGAAGTAACAATTCCTGTTAGTTATAATGATTTACCTGTTACAACTATTGAAGCTGGTGGATTCCAAGGCTGTAGTAGTTTATATGTAATTAATATTCCTAATACTGTTACAAACGTTGAAGTTGGAGTTGAAGGACCTAATGGTACTGGTAGTTGCTTCCAATCTTGTACTTATCTAGAACAAG
>JAEEJT010000044.1 GCA_016282055.1 Bacilli bacterium | reverse complement strand
TATTAGCCTTTATTATTAGTTATTATTCGTTATTCTAGTTATAGTAAATGTACCTTTTACAAAAAATAGTAACGCTCAAAAACGAAATAACCGATAATAATTAAATTTAGAAATAAACGTTAATTAATAATAATCTAATTAAAAGTGTTTAATTATTTTTAATTACGTTATTTTATTTAAATTGATTTAATAAAAATTAGATCATAGTTAAATAATAATAATATTTAATATTTATTTCTATAACTCGAATAGAGAGGTGTTATATTATTGTTAGCCTTTATTATTGATTATTATTCGTTATTCTCGTTATAGTAAATGTACCTTTTACATGGTACAGGATTTCCAGATAGTTAATTATTATAGAATAATATTTTGATGATATTTAGACTAAAAATTTAAAATATTAAAACTATCTTTTGTTCTATGCAGTTTTTTCAACTACACTTAACTTTATTTTTTTTATTATTATTATTTTAATATAATTAGAAGAGAGTTTTTAATTATTTCTTAAAGAAATAATTTTTATAATGTTTTTTAATTGATTTTGATTAGTCAATTCTAATCTTAAAGATTTTCTATTTGTTAAATAAAAAATTTTTGTATTTTGTTAAAATAAATTTAAAACTATAATAAAATTATTATATAACTTTAATAAATATAAATATAATAAATTTCAATTTAATAATATAAAAATTTATAATAAAAATATAATGAGAAAATAATTTTAAATATAATAAAATACTACGATTATGAATAAAATCAAATATTATAAAATAAAATAAAACAAAATAAAATAAAATATAATAATATAAATATAATAATATAATATAATAATATAATATAAAATATAATAAATCACTTTCAAAATATAAATTTAGAAATATATATAAAAATATAAATTGTAGAGTAAAATAAAGATAAACAAAGACTAAGATTTTAATTCAATATTTTTTTTTTTAAGAGGATTATTCTAACAATTTTTAATTAAACTGTTAGTTTCGTAACAAGATGCCGCCCTTAATTTTTAGACTTCGTCCCTTGAAGTCGTTAACTCACAAAGTTCGAAAGGAACAATATTCTTTAAGTGGACATTTCTCTCAGCAATTTCATTAGTAATAGGATCACACAATGTTACGGTATTAAATTGTTTCTTGACTATTTTTAAGGGTCCAACAAAAAATGGATCGAGTTTTCTCCTGTTGATTAATTTTACCATTACGAGATCTCCAGGATTATAGTCTGCTTTGATTCTTTTCATTTGTTTTCTTCTGTCTTCCCATAACTTATTGGCAGTTTCGATATTATTTATAGCTTCTTTTATCCATTTGTAATGTCTGGTGAATTTCCTAATGAAAAATTCTTCTTCGCTCTCATAATCTTCCTTTCTGTCAAGATTTATTACTAATTCAAACGGTTGTAAGTCACGACGACCATAAAGTAGTTCAAAACTTGAAAACTTTGTTGTTTCATTCTTACAAGTGCGCAGAGCCCATAGAGCGCTAGGTAGAATTTCGTCCCATCGTTCCGAATTTTTATTACAAAGTAATCTGAGATATTTACCAATTTCTTTATTTCTATTTTCAACTTCACCATTAGATTCGGGATGATAGACAGCAGTAAAGTGAACGTATACTCCATATAGGTCTAAGAAAGATTTGATTTTGTCGGAACGGAATTGGGGACCATTATCTGTAATTAAAATTTCAGGAATTCCGTGTCTGGAGAAGACTTTCATCAAAAATTGTATTATATCCTCGCTTTCGATATTGCCGGTAGGTTCAGCCTCTACCCATTTAGTTAAATAGTCGACGAGCACTACTATATATTTGTTTCCATGAATAGTGGTTGGTAAGGGTCCTATAATATCTAGGCCAACTTTGGTAAAAGGGTAACCTGGTTTTGTTGGTAAGTCTTCAGTTAAAATATTACCTTTCTGGGGACGGAATAGTTGGCAACGCTTACAAGTTCGGACAATGTATTTGACGTCAAGAATCATGTTGGTCCAATAATAATCTCGTTTTAGTCTATTATAAGTTTTAAAGATACCTTCATGACCTATTTCATGAGCTTGTAAGGTTAAGTTAATTTTTTCTTCATCATTTCTTATTACTTTTCTTAAAGTGTTAGAGTTCTTTTCTTTAAAATATTCGACATTATTGATTTTTACAAAGTTATCTTTAAATTTTTTCATCAATTCGGTATTATCTTCAGAAATAGTTGTGGCTAGAATTTTATTTTCTTTAGTTGAATTCAATCTTGAGAGGGCATCAGCAACTACATTCTTTTTCCCTGGTTCATATATTACCTTCACCCTTAACATAGAAAGTAGTAGTACCCACCTTGTTTGTCTGGAATTATTAGTTTCTTTATCTTTAAATAGGCCAACAAGAGGTTTGTGATCGGTGTATAAAATAGTTTCGAACTTACTACTAGTGATGTAAGACTTGAATTTTTCGACGCAATATACAGCACCAGTACCTTCTAGATCGGTAATTCCATAGTTTTGTTCTTCTGGCTTAAGAGTGCGGCTTACAAAATGTATTGGTTTTTCTTTGTTATTTTCATCTTTTTGTAATAATACTCCCCCGATTCCAGAATAGGAAGCATCTGATCGAATGATAAATTGTTTATCGAAATCTGGCATTGATAGAATAGGAGCAGAGATTAATCTTGATTTTAATTCATAGAAACTAAATTCTTGTTCCGGACCCCAAATAAAGTTAGTATCTTTCTTCAATAATTTATAAAGGGATTTCGCGATAGATGAATAGTTGGCAATAAATTTGCGGTAGTAACCTATAGCACCTAGGAATGATTGAAGTTGTTTTAAATTTTTTGGTGCGATCCAGTTAGAGATTACGTTTACCTTGTTTGAAATGGGTGCTATGCCATCAATAGATAGAGTATGTCCTAATAACTCAACCTTTTGTTTAAAGAAATTACATTTTTCGAGATTGATTTTTAGTCCATTATTAGCGATAATCGTGAAAACAGAAATGAGGTCTCTTATGTGTTCTTCAAATGAATTAGAGAAAATAACCAAATCGTCAATATAAATAAACATACATTCACCGATTAATGGAAAGAATATCCTGTTCATTTCCCTTTGGAATGTAGCAGGAGCATTACATAGTCCGAAAGGCATGACGCGAAATTGGTAGTTTCCATACATTGTAGTAAAGCTAGTCTTTGGGATATCATCTTCATTCATAGGTATTTGATGAAATCCTGAAAAAAGATCTATGGTGGTAAAATACTTAACCTTTTTTCCAATAGAGAATAGAATTTCATCAATTAAGGGAAGAGAATAAGCATCTTTTACAGTTATATTGTTCAATTTTCTAAAGTCTATACACATTCTCCATTTTCCATTTTTTTTCAAAACTAAGATTACTGGAAAAGACCATGGTGAGTTTGAAGGTTCTATTAATTTATTGTTGATAAGTTTAGTTATTTCTTCCTTTAGAGCTTTTGCTTGAATCTTTGACAGTCTATAGCTCTTAAGTTTAATGGGTTTTGCATTATCTATGAGTTGAATGGTGTGTGGTAAGAGTTTTGTTCCGTGAAGTTCATCTAGTTTCGTAGCTAATATCTTTGAGAATTTTTTAAACAGATTTTTTACTATCTTTACTTGTTCACTAGGTATTTGTTCATATATCTTTTCCAAAATCTGATGTTTTTCATCATTTAAATTATTGTCAATAATATTGTTTGATTTAAGGGGAATAATTTTAACTTCGTTTCTATTCTTATCTGATTTATTTATAAAACAAAATAATAGAGGGTCGTCTTCGTTATTATTTCTAGTTCTCTCATCTATTCCTTCTTGAGATACACTGGGTAATTCTTTAATATAATTCTTCTTATGTAATGGAATAATGCGATCCCAACTTTCATTATGATTCATCTTACATAGGAAATTATCTACTGGGTTAATAAATAGGTTGTTATCTTTTAAGGTTCGATATCCAATTAATACATCGAAAATGTTTTTATTGTTATTAATAATCCTGAAATTATCTTGAATTAGAATATTTCCAAATTGTATTTTTAGGAAGCACGTTTCCATAATTACATTTTTATCAGAAAAAACTTGAATAATGTTGTCATCAGTGTAACCCGAGGGTTTGACATTTTTTAACTTATCAAAGAAATTCTTTGTGATCAAGTTGATACTTGCACAAGTGTCAAGAAAAGCTACTCCTTTGATATTTTCAACGATACATTCAGCGGTGGCTACGTCATCTCTATTCAATGCAGCCATCATAATCCGCTCCGGATTTTCTTCAGTTAGTTCTGGAGTTTTTAATTTTAAAGCTTTGGTTAATTCTGAGCGTAGTTTTGGGCTAACATCTAGAAGTTGAGCTACGGATATGTTTGCTGTCAACTTGTTTAAATCAGTAGCTATATTATAACTTTCTCTGCCTTCCAACATAGTTAAGTGTTTATTAACAGAAGATGGTTTTTCTTTACTTTCTTCTTTCGTAGTACTGGGAAGAGTAACCTTGTCTTTTTTATTATTATTTTTCTTTTTATTTTCTGTTTTTGATTTTTCTAAAATTTCTTTCTCTTTTTCTTTTTTAGAGTTCTCTTTAGTTTTCTTAATATTTGGTTGGGTTATTATTGAAACATCTAATTCTTCTAGCTTTTCAGTAGTATTATGGCTAGGTGAGTTTACTTCCACTTCCATAGAAGCATCAGTTGGTATTGATTGAATTTTATAGTTTTGTTTTTCTTGAATTTTATCTTTATTAGTAGGTATAGGAATACTAATGGGGTTTTCCTTAAGTGAAGATCTGCCTTGGTGTTCATAAGGTTTATCAGATCTGTGGTTAGTCTTTTTCCTAATAGCAGCGGCTATTATTTTTGATTCTAATTCTGTATCTTTGTATATTTTGGTTTGATTTACGGAAGTTTCCCTTCTTCCTATTAGTAGTTTAAAGAATTTTTGTTTTGTTCTATTTTTCCTGACTCTTCCATTTCTGCCAGTTCTTTATAAGTATAAGGACAATTCTTCATTACATGTCCAGTTTCGTAGCATTTGTAACAAGAATAGACTCTTCTAACATTATCACGCTTTGCTTTATTTTCTTCATCTGGATTGTTATGCCAGGAAGTTTTATAAGATGCTTTATTGAAATATTTACTTTTTAATCTGTTTTGATGATTATTTCCGAAAAATTTAAAAGGATGTTGACTGAAATCTCTTCTATAGTAGGCATTATTACTGAATAAGGTAGTTAGCACTGTTTCATTGTTATTAGATGTGCTACTTCCTTCAGCTCTCTCTGCTAATTCAGCTTCTTCAAAAGCTTCTTGTAATGTAGTACACATGTTAGTTATTACTTGTGCTCTAGCAAATGGTCGAGAGGAAATAGATTCGACGTAATCATCTACTGTAATGAATTCTTGATATAGCCTAGGTAGACTAGAATACAATTTATTATATCTCCAATTGAAATTTTTGATAGTTTCATTTTTGTATATTTTAAGTTTTTGTAACCTTTTGCACTTGGTTTGAGGTGTTACTTCTAATGATTCTTCCAACGCCGTTTTCATTTCCTTAATGGATGGGTATTTTTCGTTACCTTCTTCGTCAGTAGAAACTAAGTCTTGTAATACTCCTTTAGATTTGCCTTCCACACATTCCATTGCCCATGTATGAATGGATGCTGGAGCAGTGATATTGGCCAACTTCATTAATCTAATGAACTCTTCTGCCCAGGAATCTACATCTTTGGCAGATTCGTTTAGTCTAGGTAATAACTCTTCTAATTCTAAAATTTTCATTTTAATACCTTGTTTTATATTAAACTTAATAATTATTTTCTATATGAATATAATATTGTTATTATCAATAGGAGTTTCCGACCAAAATTTTTTATAATAGACTATCAACTTAAAGGTCTTTCGTCCGATGTTAGATGTTCCGTTACTCCACTTTACTTCCTTCGGAGATCTTACTAACACCCCTACTATTCCCTTTTTGAGAGTTGATAAGGCTTGTCTATGCTGAAAAAATTTTGTTAAACTCTACTGATAAGAGAAGTATATCTCAATTATCAATATTATATCTATTTTATCAATTATGGTTATTTTTATATATAATGAATAAATATTATTGTTATTATTTTTCTTTTTTATTTCATTCATCCATTAGCTTAAATATCACTTTTCATATTATTCTACGATGGCGTCCTGCATAGCTCGCCAAAATTTGTATGGTACAGGATTTCCAGATAGTTAATTAT
>JAEEJT010000043.1 GCA_016282055.1 Bacilli bacterium | reverse complement strand
TAAACTAGAATCAATTACATTCATATTACAGAATTGTAATAATGATGTTAATTTTTCTCTAGCATCTTTTACTTTATTTTTACCACCAATTCCTGTAATAACAACTTTTTTATTCATTAAAACAGTTCCTGATGAATAATCATTATATTTATTTGGTCTTGATAACCAATCTAATACATTCTTTAAAACACCTGGATAACTTAAATTATATTCAGGAGTAAAAATAACAATACCATCACTAGATTTTACTTCTTCTCTAATTCTTTTAATACAATCTAAAGTATTTTTTTCTAAATCTTGATTCATATATGGTATATCTTTATAATCAAGTAATGATATACTATAACCTTTATTTAATAATTCTTTAAAATAATTTGATAATTGATAATTAAATCCATTTTCTCTCATAGATCCAATAATAAATAATAATTTTTTCATTAATCCTTCCTCCATTTAAAAAAATATCCTATAAAGTTTTTATTTATAACTTTATAGGATTAGTTAACTCATTTATTAAATTATGCTTTCCATAATCCATGTAAATTGCAATAAGCATAAACTGCTTCTACTTCATCACCATCGCATAAAGAAAAACAAACAACTGGTTTATCATTTGGACGAAGTGCCTTACGTTGATTACCATATTTTGTTTGAAGTCCAACCCATTCAATATAATGGTTAGCTAACATTGGATGTTCAACAGATCCGATTTTTACTTCAACCATATTTCCTTTCTTTGTATAAACAGGAACATGTTTTTCAACAGAAGCATCAACTGTACCTGGAAGAATTTCTTCCATTGCTTCTCCACAACAAACTACTGGAACACCAGTTTCTTTAACAATTGCTATAATTTGACCACAATGTTTACAACGATAAAATTTCATATCCATATGTTTATCATCTCCTTATAAGTCTATTGTACCATTAATCACATTTATAAGCAAGATAATAAATCTTAAAATTTAAAAGGTTTATATATTTAAATAAGTATTATATTTATTGAATTTAGTTTTTAGCCACTCATATTTTTGTTTTATTTTATCATCTTTAGTATTTAAACCAGATATTATAATTTCTCTTAATTTACTTATAAAATATTGATAATTCTCTTTTTCCAATTCATGAAAATCTTTAATATAATTCAAAAACATAAAACCATCATCATCTTCATCAAACATTTTAATATAATTTCTATCTACATAATCCATACTTTCTAAAGCATCATTAAATTGATCTCTCTTCATAATAATTCTTGGATATATAGAGTTAGTTGACTCTAATGAATAAGCTTCATTAAGAGCTGGACCAAAGACTATTTTTTCATTATGGAACAAATCACCAATATAAATTGCACCACGGGCAATAAAGCCTTGGTAAATACATTCAAGAATCAAGTAATAACAAACATTTGAAAACTTAAAAAAACCATCTTCAGAATTCAATAATACTGAGTAAACAATATTATCAGAAAATACAGAAACATGATCACCCATCATTGAACCATTAAGGGTACCACTATAGTTTTCTTCTTTATCTTTATATAGTTTAGTTAAAATATTAAAAATTTTTTTTCGAATATCAACATTTTCAATAGATTTATCAACTTTATTTTTGAATCCCAATAAATCTAAATATAAAACAATTCTTTTTTCATAATTACACATTTAAAATACCATTATAATTGTTTATTAAAATATAATCTTAGGCTTTCTTCATTTTCCATTCTAATTGCCTATGTATTTTATCATATATTACACCATCTGATTCTAATTCGTATGAAGGCCAATTTAAATCAATTTCAGGGAAATAATATAAATAATAAGAGATGCCATTCTCAGTTTTAGTATCAATAGTATATTTATATAGCTTTTTGCCTTTTTCATTAACATATAAAAATTCTTTTTCTATCATATAAATGTTCTCCTTATTTAACTTTTTCAAAAAAAGTATCTGGTTTATTACTATTAAATATTTCATTACATGTCATAACAGTTACAAGATTTTCAGTTTTAGATAGATTCATTATATTATGAGTCCATCCTGGAATCATATATACTGCTTCTATTTTATCTCCTGAAACTTCAAATTCAACAAATTCACCAGTATTAATATTTCTTTCTTGAATTAATCCATGTCCAGAAACAACTATAAATTGTTCCCATTTTGAATTATGCCAATGATTTCCTTTAGTGATTCCTGGTTTAGTAATATTTATTGATACTTGTCCACAATCAAGAGTATGAACTAGTTCAGTAAAACTTCCTCTATCATCAATATTCATATTTAAAGAATATTTAAATTTTTCTTTTGGTAAATATGTTAAATATAGAGAAAATAATTTCTTTTCAAAACTTCCTTCAGACATCTTAGGCATTAAAAGATTAAATGGTTGTTTTTTAAATTCTAATAGTAAATCAATAATTTCACCAAGTGTTACTTTATGAGTGGTTGGTATATAGCAAAATTTACCATTATTATTATCAATAACACTTAAACCATCATAATCACAATGTTTTTCTTTATTTTCAAGTAAATCAAACATTCCTTCAATTAAATCATCAATATATAATAATTCTAATTGTGTTGTTCTATCATTAACAATATATTCTTTATCATTAGCTATTGCCCAACAAAATGTTGAAACTGCAGAATTATAATTAGGTTTTGAATGTCCCATTAAATTAGGAAATCTATAAATAGCAACTTTTACATCATTTTCTTTTCCAAAATTAAAGAATAATTCTTCTCCAGCAAGTTTACTTTTACCATATAGAGATCCACTAAATCTTCCAAATAATGATGCTTGAATTGATGAAGACAACATAATAATAGATTTATTATTATATTTTTTTATTTTTTCTAGTAATAATAAAGAAAAATCATAATTACCTTTCATAAATTCATTAGAATCAGTTGGTCTATTAACTCCAGCTAAATTAAAAACAAAATCACATTTAGAACAATATTCATCAAGTTCTTCTAATGTTGAATCTATATCATATTCATATATTTCATCAACTTTAATATTTGGTATTGTTTTATTATTACCATCTCTAATATTTTTTAAATTATTAATTAGAGATGTTCCAACCATTCCACTACTACCTGTAACAAGTATTTTCATTATTCTTTTCTCCAAACCATTCTATTTACAATATTTGTATAAGATTGAATAATTCTAACAACTTTCATAGATACATTAGTATCCATATAATCAGGACATGGTTTACCTAATACACTATTATTTTTCATTTCAATAGCCATTTCAGTAGCTTGTAGTAATTCTTTTTCAGTAATACCAGCAATAATAAAATCACCTGATTCAATTGCTTCTGGTCTTTCTGTTGATGTTCTAATACATACAGCAGCAATTGGACTATTTATTGATAAGTAAAAACTTGATTCTTCAGGTAATGTACCACTATCAGATACAATTGCTAAAGCATTTATTTGTAAATTATTATAATCATTAAATCCTAGTGGTTCATTAACTCTTACTCTAGGATCTAGTTTAAATCCACTACTTTCAAGTTTTTTCTTACTTCTTGGATGACAACTATATAATATTGGTATATCATACTTTTTAGCAAGTGCATTTATTGAATTAAACAAATTATTAAAATTAGTATCACTATCAAGATTTTCTTCTCTATGAGCTGATAATAATATATATTTATTTTTTTCTATTCCTAATCTTTTTAATACATCACTTTTTTTAATCTTATCTAAGTTCATTGTTAATACTTCTGCCATTGGTGAACC
>JAEEJT010000042.1 GCA_016282055.1 Bacilli bacterium | reverse complement strand
TGCTGATTTCCCAAGATTAACATTAGATAGTGATATGTTATTAATAGATACACTTGTTGATTTACAAGCAAGTAGTTCTAAGAGTGAAGCTAGAAAGTTTATTACTGGTGGTGGTGTATCTGTTAATGGTGTAGTTGTTAAAGAACTTGATGCAATGGTTAAAAAAGAAAATGCTATTAATAATAAATATACTATTATTAGACGTGGTAAGAAAAATTATTATTTAGTTGAACATAAATAAAATAAAAGTAGGCATAAGCCTACTTTTTTAATTTCTTCCAATTCCAAGTTTATGATAAACTTTTTTCATTTTTTTACTTGCAAGGTAACTTGCTTTTTTACATCCTTCATCTAATATTTCATCTAATTCTTTAGAATTAATATATTCATTAAATTTTGATTGGATTTTTGTTAATTCTTCGCCAACAAGATTTGCTAAATCTTCTTTGAATTCACCATATCCTTTTCCTTCATATTTATCTTCAATTTCTTTAAATGATAAATTTGTTAGGCAAGAATATATTGTCATTAGGTTACTTACACCAGGTTGATTAGCTACATCATAATGAACATGGGCTAAATTATCTGTAACAGCACTTTTGATTTTCTTTTTAGCAAGATTAACTTCATCAAGTAAGAAGATACAACCTTTACCATTTTCACTACTTTTATCCATCTTTTTAGTTGGTATTTGTAAATCCATAATTCTTGCACCAACTTTTGTTACAAGTCCTTCTGGAACAACAAATGTATCAGAGAATCTATTATTAAATCTCTCAGCAAGATTTCTTGTTAATTCTAGATGTTGCATTTGATCTTCACCAACTGGAACATATTTAGCATCATACAATAATATATCTGCAGCCATTAATGCTGGATATGTAAATAATGCACTAGATAAACCTGTCTCATTTTTTGCTTTTTTATCTTTGTATTGAGTCATTCTTTCAAGTTCACCCATATATACTAAAGATTGCATAACATAGCCTAATTCTAAATGTTCTTTTACTTCTGATTGAATAAATAGAGTTAGATTTTCTTTACTTAATCCACAAGCAAGATATAATGCAGCAAGATTTTTTATATTCTTTCTTAATGTTTGAGGATCTTGAGGAACTGTTATTGCATGCATATCTGCAATAAAGAAGAAGAAATCATCATCTTTTCTTTCATTTTGTAATTTAACGAAGTTTTTTAAAGCTCCTAAGTAGTTACCAAGAGTTGGAACTCCTGTTGGTTTTATACCTGATAAAATAATACTCATATTTACCTCCAAAATATAAAAAGCCCTTATGTAAAACATAAGGACTAGTAATAGCGGTGCCACCTTAATTCTAAATATATATATTTAGCTCTTTATAGTTATAACGTAACCATCGTCAAAGCATTTCCTCTTTGAAACTAGAAAATCCATTCATATAAATATTATGTATTTTTTCACCAAACAAATACTCTCTTAAATAATATTTTATATTACTATTTTTTCATTATCGTTTTTATAATTTTAACATAGATATAAAAAAAAGTAAAGAAAAAGGATGTTAATCATCAACATCCATGTTTTTAAGTGCATTATAAGCACGTTGAATTTTTTTGTCTGCTTTCTTGTATTTAACACCTAATTGACAAAGTAATTGAACAAATTCTTTTTTACCATTATCATAAGTTTTTGCTTCATATTCTAATTCGTAATCTGTTACGTTTAGATATGTACTTTCATCAACAAATAATACTCCACCTTTATAAGGAAAACATAATCTCTTTGTTGATAAACTCATAAAGTTGATAACTTTTCTTGTTCCAATGATTTGACTAACTTCATTAGCAACATCACATGGAATTAGACGACCAGTGTTTTTGATTTCTTCAAATTCCTCTCTTGAAATTTCATTTGTTTTTTCGTCTGTGTTGTAACTTTTCTTTTTACGATAGATAAGAACTAAGTTATCTCTTTCTCTTACTCTAAGTGATGCATCACAAGCTTTAAGTGAAAATGTTGATGTATCAAAGTAATGATTTGTTTGATAATCGATTCGGCTACCTTTGAATTCTTCCATTAATCGATCATATTCTTGCTTTGTTAATAGAGTCTTAAATTCTGCTTGAGTAGTTCCTTGCATATTTATCCCTCCTATTTTAAGTTATTATATTATAAGATTTTTAAAATTGCAATAAAAAACTTTAAAAAAATATAAAATATGATAAAATATAAAAAAAGGTGTAAATTATGAAGTATTGTTTTTTTGGTGAATATGAAAAAAGAATAGATATCGATGGTTATGTTTATGATGAAAAGGATCCAGATATTGTATTTTCCTTTGGTGGAGATGGTACAATGTTGGGTGCTATTCATAAATATATTGATAAAATAGATACAGTGAAATTTATTGGTATAAAGACTGGTAATCTTGGTTATTTTTATAGTTTTAATATAAGTGATTTTAATAAAGTATTAGATTATATTAAAACTAATAAATTAAAAGAAAATAAATATCAATTACTTGAGTATAATCTTGATGGAAAAAATGGATATAGTTTAAATGAAATTACTTTATTAAATCCTATTCATACACAAATTATCGAAGTATATATTAATGATAAATTATTTGAAACATTTAGAGGAAGTGGATTCTTAGCTTGTCCTCCAACTGGTTCAACAGCTTTTGCTAAATCTATGGGAGGAAGTATATTATCTCCAGATATTAAAGCTTTTGAACTACTTGAAATTGCTTCTTTAAATAATAATGTATATCAAGCAATAACAAATCCTATTGTTTTAAGTGATAATTATAGTGTTACATTAAAACCTGTTAATAAAGAACATTTATATATAAGTTGTGATGGTGAAGAAATCAAGACTACTTTTGTATCTTCATTAGATATAAAATTATCTAATAAGTATGTAACAATATTAAATAGTAATGAAGACTTTTTTAGTAAAGTTAAAAAAGCATTCTTAAAATAAAATAAATCCGTTATATAACGGATTTATTTTTCTATTATTTTGTCAATTAAACCATATTCTAATGCTTCATTAGCAAACATGTAATTATCTCTTTCAGTATCGTTACATACTTTCTCATATGGTTGTTGTGTATTGTTAGATAATATTCTATTCATTTTTTCTTTTATTTTTATAATATGATCTGCTTGGATTTTGATATCTGTTGCTTGTCCTTGCATTCCACCTAATGGTTGGTGAATCATAATCTCACTATTTGGTAGAGCATATCTTTTTCCTTTTGCTCCACTTGATAATAAGAATGCACCCATACTTGCAGCCATACCAATACAAATTGTTTGTACATCTGGTTTAATAAAATTCAGTGTATCATATATTGCCATTCCACTAGTGATAGATCCACCTGGAGAATTAATATATAAATAGATATCTTTTTTATTATCTTCAGCAGCTAAAAATAATAGTTGTGCTGTAATAGAAGATGCCATAGCATCATCGATTTCACCACTTAAAATTATTATTCTATCTTTTAATAATCTTGAGTAGATATCATATGATCTTTCACCATTTGAACTTTTTTCAATAACATAAGGAATATACATAATCTACCTCCATAATTACTTATATTTTAACATATTAATAATAAAATAAAAAGGTATTATTTAACTTTGTCACAATATATAGTATAATATGGTTATTATAGAAGGAGAAAGAACCATGAATATTATTGAACAACTTTCACCAAAATCAATAACTCTATATCTAAATTTATTAGCTTTAGTTATTGTATTAATAGGTTTTTTAATTGGTCTTAAAAGAGGTATTTTTAAGTCAG
>JAEEJT010000041.1 GCA_016282055.1 Bacilli bacterium | reverse complement strand
TAATTCATTAGTTAATAAAGTATTATAAAATACACTACTATAACCAAATATTATTTCATTTATGATATTAATTGCATATTCATATTTAATTAAATCATATCCTTTATAACCATTATTATCAA
Organism: Bacilli bacterium; assembly: GCA_016282055.1. Lineage (GTDB taxonomy): Bacteria > Bacillota_I > Bacilli_A > ML615J-28 > CAG-698 > CAG-698. The sequence goes on along the minus strand of JAEEJT010000041.1, from coordinate 4,379 downwards.
TCCTAATAGTAAATCCTATCTTTTCAATGTTCACATCTTCTTTAATAATCTTTCTAAATTTATTATTTCCTTTTTCTTTAATAATAATATTATTAATAATATTATCATTAAAGTTATAATCTTTAAAGAAATCACTAATAGTATTAATAATTAAATCATAATCATTATCCCCAACAATTACAATTTCCATGTTTTTAGGTTGATAAAAAGTATTATATGCTTCCATTAAATCCCTATATTTAATACTTTTTATGGTTTTTAATGATCCTATTACTTGTTTTTTATGAGGATGTGTATTTAAAGTATGTTCATTTAAAGTATTTTTTAGTTTTTCTGATAAACTATTTAAATACATTTCATATTCTTCTATTATAATTTTTCTTTCTATTTCAATGTCATCTTTTAAAAATACTGGATTATAAACTGTATATAGTAATAATTTTAATCCATCAATAAAATTATTAGATCCACTAAAATAAAAACATGTTTTATCATAATCAGTATAAGCATTACTATATAAACCTAATTTATCAAATTCATATGAGGCATTAGTATCATTTGGTAAATAAAACATCATATGTTCCAAAAAATGACTAAGTCCACTTTTAACTTTATATTTCTTATTGTTTTTAATATATTCTAAATTACTAGCTCCAAACTTAGTAAAAATAGCCCCATATTTATCTTTAAATCCTTTTTTGTTTATTAAGTTGATAACTAATCCATTTGGTAATTGATACTTTCTAAAGTCATATTCTAGTTCCATAATTATTCTCCTTCTAAAATATAAATAGTATCAATACTAATTAATTTACTAGCTTCTTTTATATCATCTATAGTAATATTATTATATATCTTATTAATCTCATCAATAGATAAATGGTAATTATGTAAATCATGAGATATTTGTAAACTTAAATAAGCTTTCTCATTATCATAAATTGTGCTATCAAGATTATTTATATATTTCTTTCCATTTTCTAATAAGTCAGAATCTATATTACCATTTTGATAATCTAATATAATCTTTTTTATTTCTTCAATAGTTTCATAGGTATTCTTTTTATTAATATCAGTTGAAATAACTAAAATATCATCTCTTATAATACTACTATTTATTCCATAACAAAATCCTAGTTTATTTCTAATAACAGTCATTAAAGTTGAAGAAAATATTTCACCTAAGATTAAACAAAACATTTTAAATGGATAATATAATTTATCACCTATTTTTATATTAGTTTTATAACCAATATTTATAATAGTTTGACTTTTACCAATCTTATCATTAATTATTAATGGTTCTTTTTTAAAACTATTTATATTATATATTGGATAATTATTTTCATTTTGTTTAAAGTTTAAAACAAAACTTGATAAATAACTAACCATTTCATTATTAATATTACCTATTATATAAAGACTTTTTTTACTATTATTAATTAATTCATTATAAGTATCTATTATATCTTTATTAGTAATCTTATCAAAATCCTCTAAATAACCAATACTTCTAATACTAACAGGTTCATCTGGACATAATTTCTCTAAAAATTTATTATAACAAATAGATTCATTATCTTCATATGATTGATAAATCTCTTTTTTTATTTCATTTACTTCTTCTTTAAATATATTACTATCAAAATATCCATCTATAATATTAGGATTTAAAATAAATTCTTTTAATAAATCAATACATTTATTAAATATTGATTCATCTAAAAACTTACTATCAATAAACTTAATTGTAAAAGTTGTTACTCTTTTTTTATAAATATTAGATGTTTTTATTGATAAATCACAATTATATAAATCTGATAAAACATCTTGTACTTTTTGTTTATTATAATATTTCTTTGATGAATTAGTTAATAAAGCTGTAAGCAAAGAATATTTTGTTACATTTTCTCTTGTATATTCATTTTTAAATACAAATTCTAAAGTTATAGTATTAAATTTATTTGTATTATAAATATTAATAGGAATACTATTAACACATATTTTCTTAATTTCCATACTTTTCTCCATAAAAAAACTGCTTATAAAGATAAAGCAGTTTCTAAGGCTATTTCCATCATCTTATTAAAAGATGTTTGTCTTTCTTCACTAGTTGTTGCTTCATTTGAAACAAATGAATCAGATATTGTTAAAATACAACTTGCTTTTTTACCTAATTTTTTAGCATTAGCAAACAAAGCAAATGATTCCATTTCAACACATAATGTATCATATTTATTAACAACATCTTCAAAAATATCTCCATTACGACGATAGAATACATCACTTGAATGAATTCTTCCTTCTTTTAAGTCATAACCAAGTTTTTTACTACTTTCTCTAATTACTTTATTTATTTCTTCATTAGATTCCATTACATTATCATTATATCCAAATGCAACTTTAGCAAAACTAGATTCACTATAAGCACTAGTTGCTAAAACAACATCATATAACTTGCATTCTTTAACATAAGAACCAGCACTACCAATTCTTATAATATTATCAACATCATACTCGTTAAATAATTCAAAAGAGTAAATACCAATACTTGGCATACCCATTCCACTACCCATAACTGTAACTTTTTTACCTTTATAATATCCAGTAAAACCAAACATATTTCTAACAGAATTAATTTTTTCAACATCAGTTAAATAAGTTTTAGCAATATATTCAGCTCTTAAAGGATCACCTGGCATTAAAACAGTCTTAGCAAATTTGTTTTTATCATTTACTTCAATATGAGGAGTTGCCATTATTTCACCTCTTTATTATATTCTTCGATAATATTAACACCACTACTAGCTCCAATTCTAGTAGCACCAGCTTCAACGAATGCTTTTACATCACTTAAAGTTTTAACTCCACCACTAGCTTTGACTTCCATATTAGCTGGAATTGATGCTTTCATAATTTTTACATCATTAATCTTAGCCCCATCACTACCAAAACCAGTTGATGTTTTAACAAAATTAGCTTTTGCTCTAGCACTAGCTTTAGAGCATTCCATAATCTCTTCGCTTGTTAAATAACATGTTTCAAGAATAACTTTAACAAGTCTACCTGAACTTGCTTTAACGACTTCTTTAATTTCATTTTCGATGTAGTTATAATCATGTTCTTTAGCTTTTCCAATATTAATTACCATATCAATCTCATCAGCACCATTTTTAACTGCATCTTTAGCTTCAAATGCTTTTACTTCAATAGTATTAGCTCCTAAAGGAAAACCAATAACAGTACAAGTTTTAACTGTAGTATCTTTAAGTTCATGACTTACAGCACTAACATAACATGGATTGCAACAAACAGAAGCAAAATCATATTTTTTAGCTTCATCGCATATTTTTTTAATATCACTAGTTGTTGCATATGCTTTTAATAAAGTATGATCAATTAATTTATTAATATTCATTTATATCTCCTAATTATTTGTTTTATCTAATAAATCAGATATTCTAAGTGTTTCAAATACTTGATCAACAATAGCACATTTTTTAAGCTTACTAATTTGACCTTTAGATTGTTTAGCACCTTTTGCTTTTAAAACATACATATCTGGCAAATATTCTTCAGTTTTAGCTAAATATTTATCCATTAACTTTAAGAATTCCTCTCTTCTAACTAAGAATTCTCCATCTTCATCTTTAATATTAACAAAATCAAAGTATGGAGCAAATAAAGTAGGATTTCCAAAATTAAAATAAGTACAAATTCCATATTCATTATTATCTCTATCAATAATAGGATAACAAGGATTAACTTCAGCTTCACTATGAGTATATTCAATTAATTTATCAATCATTCTTTGATATTTACAAATAGCATTTAATTTATCTTGATCAATAAAAATCTTTTCTCCACAACCAAATTCGTCAAGATATTGCATTTGTAAACCTTGGAATAAACTATACATATCAGCAACACTAAATTGTCTTACATCTTCAAATGATTCATGATATACTGATAAATCAAAGAACTTACAAACTTTTGCTGTAAAGTTTAAAATTTCTTTAATTGCAAAACTTGGAACAAGTAAAGGTAAGCATAACATGAAATTTATATTTAGGTAAGCAGGATTTAATTTATAAATATCTTTAACTTGACTTACTTTAGTAATCTTAAATTCATATTGAAAACCAAAATCATTATCAGTATAAATAATATCTACTTCTTCTTTATCATAATAGATTTCAAAATTTGGTAAATCTTGAAAATAATCTAATACTTCTTGGAAATTAATTCTTCCTCTTTGTGTAGATCTAAAAAGATGTCTTTTCATTGGTGTGTTTTTCATAGTTTCCTCCAATTAAATAATGTAAAATAAATAATTAATAAAGAAATTCAATAATGCTACTCCAAGAATTGGAGTTAAG
>JAEEJT010000006.1 GCA_016282055.1 Bacilli bacterium | reverse complement strand
GGGTCTTTTTTTACTCCACTTTGGAGTTTAGCTGGTATAATGTGGTTAAATATTGTTAAAGATAAAAAAGTAAATATGAGTTTTATTAAGTTTATGGGATATGGTGTATTAATTAGTATTCCAACTCTTATTACTTCATTATTTATATTAAGTATTGTTTTATAAAATTTCTTGTTTTTAAATTGACTTAAATAAAAAAAATAGTATAATTAGTTTAATAAAAAATTAGGAGATAATTATGGCTGAAAGAAATAAATTAAGTTTTAAAGATATATCTATTGAAGTTAATGATATTGGTGCTGAATTAAAATCATTAAAGAAAAATGATAGAGAATATATTTGGTGCAGTGATCCTAAATATTGGAGATTTTGTGCTCCTTTCTTATTTCCTGTTGTTGGTAAACTTAAGGATTTAGAAACATATATTAATGATAAGTTATATAAGATTCCTCAACATGGAATAGTTAGAACTAGAGATTTTAAACTTATAAATAAGAATGATAATACTTTAGAGTTTGTTAATACTTATAATGATGAAACATTAGAGTTATATCCTTTTAAATATGAACTTAAAGTATTATATACAATTAAAGAAAATAGTTTAGAAACAAAACTTACTGTTAAGAATTTAGGTGATGAGGTTATGCCTTTTAATATTGGTGCTCATCCAGCTATTAATGTTCCTTTATATCAAGGTGATAGTTTTAATGATTATACTTTATACTTTGAAAAAGAAGAGAATATTTTAAGTCCTAAGGTAATGGAGAATGCAACATTAAACTTTAATGAGATTGTTATGAATAAACCTAATATTAATTCTTTAAAATTAGATAAGAGTTTATTTGATATTGATACTATTATTATTACAAATGTTAAGTCTAGAAGTGTTGAATTATTAAATAAAGATATGAAAGGTATTAGATTTTCTTTTAATAATTTTTCAACATTATCTATTTGGACTCCAAAGAATGAAGCTCCGTTCTTATGTTTAGAACCTTGGATGGGTTATAATGATCATTATGATACTGATAAAGTATTTATTCATAAAGATAATATAATTAATTTAAATAAAGATGAAGAATATTCATGTTCATATGAAATTGAATTCTTAGATTAGGAGAAAATATGCATATTTGTTATGATATAGGTAATACTAATATTGTTATTGGTATATATAATGATAAAAAGCTTATTAATAAATATAGATTTCAAACTAATGTTAAAAGTACATTAGATGAGTTTGGTTTATCAATTGTTGAAATTTTAAGATTAAATGACATTTTATGTAAAGATATTAAAGGTGTTATTATTAGTAGTGTTGTTCCTGAACTTGATGGAATAATGAAAAGAATGGTTAAAAAATACTTTAATATTGATGCTATGTTTGTTGGATCTAAGATCAAGTCTGGAATTAATATTAAGATTGATAATCCTAAACAATTAGGATCTGATTTATTAGTTGGTGCTGTTAGTGCTTGTAATAAGTTTAACTGTGATTTATTAATATGTGATATTGGTACAGCTATGACTTTTAGTTTAGTAACTAAGAATAAAGAGTTTTTAGGAGGAACAATTTTACCTGGAATTAAAACTGCTTTTTCTGGTTTAACTCAAAGTGCTAGTATGCTTGCTAATACTAGTATTGAATCTATTGATTCTATTTTAGGCCGTGATACTAAGACTTGTTTAATTAGTGGTATGGTATATGGTTGGGTATCTATGATTGAAGGTATCTACTATAGATATAAAGAATTGTATAATGATATTAAACTTGTTTTAACTGGTGTAGAAAGTAAAGTTATTAAGGATTATATATCTAAAGATAGTGATTTTGTTTATGAAGATGATTTGATTCTTGATGGATTAAATTTATTATATTTTAAAAATAAAAAATAGAGTTTAGAGCAATCTAAACTTTTATTTTTATTAGGTGTTTTTTGATTGAATTAATAGTTTATATGTGATATAATATTTATGAAATCTAGGAGGAATAGATATGTTTTTAGCTAATGTTCAAGTAATAACAATTGTTTTACTTTTGGTTGTATTAATTCCAATTGCATGTTTAATTTGCGTTGCATTTGTTTTAAGATTTAAGAACTTGAAAAAAAGTAAAAATGTTAGTGTAGATAAAAAAGATGATACATCTTTAGAAGAGCAAAAAGAGGTTTTTCTTTTGGCTTATGGTGGAAGTGAAAATATTGTTAGTATTTCACAAGAAAGAACTAAAATTATTGTTACTGTAAATGATACAGAAAAAGTTGATGGAGTGAAATTACAGGAACTTGGTGCTAAAGGTGTTTTAATCGTTGATAAAGAAGTTAGAGCATCTTTTGGTGATAGAACAAGTAATGTATATGAGGTTCTCACATTATGAGAGATATCGATAGATTAGCGATTAAAAATATTCGTGTTTTAGCTATGGAAACTATTACTAAAGCTGAATCAGGTCATCCTGGTATTGCTTTAGGAGCTGCTCCAATTATGTATACATTGTATACAAAAGTATTAAAGAAAAATCCAATGGATCCAACTTGGTATAATCGTGATAGATTTATACTTGCTGCTGGACATGGTAGTAGCTTATTATATACAATGCTACATTTAACAGGATATAATGTTACTATTGATGATTTAAAAAGTTTTAGACAACTTGGAAGTAAAACTCCAGGCCATCCTGAATTAGGTGTTACTTGTGGAGTTGATGCTACAAGTGGACCTTTAGGTCAAGGAATTCCTTTTGGTGTTGGTACTGCTATTAGTGAAGAATACATGAGAAATAAATATAATAATGATATTAATTTATTTGATCATTATACTTATGTATTATGTGGTGATGGTGACTTACAAGAAGGAGTTACTAATGAAGCTTTAAGTTTATGTAGTGTTTTAAAACCTAATAGATTAATTATTTTATATGATTCTAATGATATTCAACTTGATGGTCAAGTATCTTTATGTAATAAAGAAGATGTTAAGAAAAAAGTTGAAGCCTGTGGTTTTAATTATATGAAAGTAAATGATGGGGAAGATATTGATGATATCTATAATGCCATCATGAAAGCTAAAAAGAGTAATATGCCTTCATTTATTGAAGTTAAAACTATTATTGGTAAAACTAGTAAAAATGAAAATACTAACGCTGTTCATGGTGCTCCTCTTAAAAAAGATGAAGTTATTGATATGAGAGATAACTTAGGTGGAGAAGAGTTTAGTGTTCTTGATGAAGTTAAGAATTTATTTAATGAAATTAAATCTAATGATTTAAAAGCATACGATGAAGATTATAAGAATTTAAGTAATTATAAAGCTAAATATCCAAAGCTATATAGTGAAATTTTTGATAAGAAAACTATTACTAAAGATGACTTAGATTTACCATTTGATGCGTCTTATAATAAAGCTACAAGAAACGCTGGTGGTGATGTTATGAATAGAATCAGTGAAATTGATAAGAACTTAATTGGTGGTTCTGCTGATTTAATGTCATCAACATATATTAAAGGTATTAATGGTGAGTTTAGTAGCACTAATAGACTTGGACGTAATATTAGATTTGGTGTAAGAGAATTTGCTATGGGAGTTATAGCTAATGCTATTTCTGTATATGGTTACACAAGAGGCTTTTTAAGCGGATTCTTTGTATTTAGCGATTACTTAAAACCAGCTTTAAGAATGCAAGCTATTATGCATAGTCCAGTTATTAACTGTTTTACTCATGATAGTATTGCTGTTGGAGAAGATGGTCCTACTCATCAACCAATAGAACAACTTACTATGTTACGTTCTATTCCTAATATGAATGTTATTAGACCATGTGGTAGAGAAGAAGTTAAAGAAGCATTTGTTATTGCATATAATTCTTTAAATAATCCAACATCAATTATTCTTTCTCGTCAAGCTATGAATGAATATAGAACTTTAGATAATGCTAAAGAGAATTTATCTATGTATGGAGCATATGTAATTAAAAAAGAAGTTAATAAACTAGATTGTATATTACTTGCAACAGGATCTGAAGTTGATCTTGCTTGTAAAGCAAAAGATGCTTTATTTAATGAAGGAATTGATGTTAGAGTTGTTAGTATGCCTTCAATGTATTTATTTGATAAGCAAAGTAAAGAATACCAAGATGAAGTTCTTCCTAAAGATAAGTTTATTTTAGGTATTGAAATGAGTGAAGCATGTCATATGTATAAATACATTAATGGTGGAAAACTTTTAAATATTACAACATTTGGTGAAAGTGGTAAAGCAAGTGATGTTATGAATCATTTTGGATTTACTGTTGAAAATGTTTGTAGAATCGTAAAAGAAAATATGTAAAATAAACCCAATCTATTGATTGGGTTTTATTTATAAAGGTGATTATATGGCTATATATTATTGCATTGATTTGAAAAGTTTTTATGCTTCTTGTGAATGCGCTGAAAGAAATCTTGATCCATTTAAGACTAATTTAGTTGTTGCTGATAGCACAAGAGGAGAAGGTACTATTTGTCTTGCTGTAACTCCTAAGATGAAAAGTTATGGAGTTAGTAGTAGAGCACGTATTTTTGAGATACCAAAAGACATTACATATATTAAAGCTAAACCTAGAATGATGCTTTATATGAAATATAGTCAAAAAATATATGGAATATATTTAAGATATGTATCTAAAGATGATATTCATGTATATAGTATTGATGAAGTATTTATTGATGCAACGAAATATTTAAAATTATATGGATTAAATGAATATGAATTTAGTCGCCTTTTAATGAATGAAGTTTATAAAGAAACTAAAATTACAGCTACTTGTGGTATTGGAACTAATTTATATCTAGCTAAAGTAGCATTAGACATAATGAGTAAACATGATAAATCAAATGTATGGTATCTTGACGAAGATTTATATAAAAAATTACTTTGGAATCATACTCCTCTAACTGATTTTTGGCGAATTGGAATTGGTACTTGTAATAGACTTAGTACAATTAATGTATTTGATATGGAAGGTATTAGTAAAACTGATCCTAATGTATTAAAAAAACTATTTGGTATTGATTATGAGATTTTACTTGATCATAGTTTAGGAAAAGAACCTTGTACAATTAGTGATATTAAAAATTATAAAAGTAAAGATAATTCTTTATCTTTAAGTCAAATTCTTTTTGAAGATTATAGTTATAATGATGCTTTTACTATTGTAAAAGAGATGGTTGATGTATTGAGTTTAGAACTTATTGATAGACTTTTAGTTACTAATAGGGTTAGTTTATATATTGGTTATAGCAAAGATTTAGTTAATCCAACTGGAGGAAGTAAAAAACTTGATTATAGTACTAATCTATTTAGTAAATTATTAAATGAAGTTAAACTTATATTTGATAAAACAACGAATAAATTTGCTCCTATTAGAAGAATTGGCATTAGTTTTGATATATATAATGAAGATTATGAGTTATATGATTTATTCGAAGATAGTAATAAAATACAAAGAGAAAAAGATCTTGAAAAAACCATAAATATTATTAAAAATAAGTATGGCAAAAATTCGGTTTTAAGGGGTTTAAACTTTGATACTAAAGCTAACCAGATAAAAAGAAATAAATTGATTGGAGGGCATAATAGCGGTGAAAACGAGTGATAGAGCGAAGATCTTTATGCCTTTTGATGCTCTAAAAGGTTTTAGAGAATTATTAAGTGAAGAAGAGCGAATTATAGTTAATAAAAAAGAGCTTATGGATGAAGCTAAAGAAGATATCAACTATACTTTAAAGAAGTTAAATAAGAATGATTTAGTTAAAGTTATTTATTATGATAATTATGAGTATATTGAAAAAATTGGGGTTTTAGTTAAAATAGATATTTATTTAAAATATATTGAGGTTGTTGATACTAAAATATATTTTAATGATATTTATGATATAAAAATAATATCTAAAATTTGATTATTATTAAAAGTTGTATTTTATACAACTTTTTTTATTTATAAATAATAATTTTTATGATATAATAAAAAAATAAGGAGATTATTATGGATTTTAAAGAATTATATAGTAAATATCAATCTGATATTATAAAACATACAAAAGAATTAGTTAGTATTAATAGTGTATGCGTTGAAAACGAAGTAGTTGATGGCATAACTTATAAATTTGGAATTGGTTGTAAAAAAGCTTTAGATTATGTATTAGATTTAGCTAGCAAAATGGGATTTAAAACAAAAAATATTGAAAATGTTTGTGGGCACGTTGAATATGGTAGTGGTGATGAGATTTTCGCTGTATTATGTCACGTTGATGTAGTACCTGCTATTGGTGATTGGACTAAAGATCCTTTTGAGTGCTATGAGAAAGATGGATTATTGTATGGTCGTGGAACAAGTGATGATAAAGGACCAGCTATTGCTAGTTTATATGCCTTAAAATGTTTAAAAGATTTAGGATTTGAACCTAAGAAAAGAATTAGATTAATATATGGAACTGATGAAGAAACAGGTAGTAGAGGACTTAAAAGATATCTTGAAGTAGAAGAAAATCCAGTTTATGGAATTAGTCCTGATGCTGATTTCCCAATTATATATGGCGAGAAGGGTATTTTATCAATGGATATTATTGGTAAAAATAATTCTTGTATTAAATGCTCTGGTGGAGCTAGATATAATATTGTTGCTCCAAGTGTTACTTTTACTTGTTGTGATAAGTTAAAAGAAAAAATTAAAGATAATAAAAAAGTTATATTAGAAGATGGTATGTTTAAAGTATTAGGTAAGAGTGCTCATGCTATGGAACCTGATAATGGATTAAATGCTATTAAAGAAATGGCTAGTATTTTAAATGAATATACTGATTCTAATCTAATTCATTTTATTAATGATAAATTAATGAATTCAAGATGTAAGTTAATGGGACTTGATTGTACTGATCCTGAGATGGGGGATTTAACTATGAATCTTGGATTAATTGAAATGAATGATGATGTAAGATTAGGTTTAAACTTTAGATATCCAAAGAATTTAAATTATGATAAGTTTATTAGTGAATTTAAACGTCAAGCAAATGAATATGGTCTTGATATTAAAGTAATTACTAATAGTACATATCATTATATTGATCCAAAGAGTGATTATATTCAAAAATTATATAAATCATATACAAAATACACTAATGATTTCACTTTACCATTTACTATTGGTGGTGGAACATATGCTCGTGATTTGAAGTGTGGCGTTGCTTATGGTGTATTATTCCCATGGGATACTGAAATGGCACATGAAACTAATGAGTTTATTAACATTGAAAGTTTAATTAAAGCAGGTGTTATTCTAACAGATGCTATATATGAAATGACTAAGGATAAGAATTTTTAATGAGACTTAGAAGAGTAAAAAACGTAGAAGAGAAAATACTAGAATATAATGATGTGATAGTATTTAATCCTGAAAATTATAAGGGTAAATGGAATACATTATTTAATAATTCCAATCCAATTTATTTAGAAGTTGGTATGGGTAAAGGAAAATTTATTAGAGAAAATGCTTTGAAAAACCCTAATATTAATTATATTGGATGTGAGTTATCAACAAGTGTTATTTATAAAGCAGCAATTGAGACTAGAAAACTTGGATTAAAGAATTTATATTTACTTAATTATGATGCTTTTAAATTAAATGATGTATTTTGTGATGGTGAGATTGATAAAATATTTTTGACATTCTCTGATCCATGGCCTAAATCAAGACATGAGAAAAGAAGACTTACATCAAGTAATGTACTTGATGTATATAAAAGTATTTTAAAAGAACCTAAGGTTTTAGAGTTTAAAACTGATAATAGAAAATTATTTGAATATTCTATTATGGAATTTAATAAACTAGGTTATGAGATTTTAGAATTATCTTTAGATTATCATAATTCTGGTTATGAAAATATTATAACAACAGAATATGAAGATAAGTTCGTTGCATTAGGAAATTGTATATATTTTATAAAGGTGAGGTTAAAATGATAGATATTAAATTATTTCAAGAAGTTTCTAGTTTAGTTGGTACTAGTGGAAATGAAAATGATGTTAAAAATTATGTTAAAAGTTATTTAAAAAATAGTGATGAGATTATTGAAGATAATTTTGGTGGCATATTTGGTTTATACAAAGGAACTGGAAAAGGACCAAAGGTTATGATTTGTGCTCATATGGATGAAATTGGTTGTATGGTTTCTGAAATTAGAGAAGATGGAATTATTAAAATGATTGCATTAGGCGGTATTAATCCTGAAGTATTAGTTGCTACAAGTTGTTATGTTAAAACTAATAAAGGTGAATTAATTAAAGGAGTTATAGCTTCTATTCCACCACATATTGCTAAAGATAATAAGATTACTTTTGATGATTTATTATTTGATATTGGATGTGATAGTAAAGAAGATGTATTAAACTTAGGTATTAATATTGGTTCTTTTATTACTCCTTGTGAAAATTTCTATTTAACAATCGATAATAAAAAGATGGTAAATAAAGCTTGGGATGATAGACTTGGTTGTGGAGTTATCTTAGAGTTAACTAAAGTTATTAAATCATTAAAGCATGAAAGTGATATCTATTTAGGATTTACTGTTCAAGAAGAAGTTGGATTACGTGGTGGTAAAGTAAGTAGTGGTTTAATTAAACCTGATTTATTTGTTACAGTTGATGTAAGCCCAGCAACAGATTATTTAGGAAGTAATAATGGTGCTTTAGGTAAAGGATTTTTAATTAGATATTATGATCCTCGTATTATTATGAAACCAACATTAAAAGATTATTTTATTGAATTAGCTAGTAAAAATAATTTAAAATATCAATTATTTAAATCAATGGGCGGAACTGATGCTGGAGAAGCTCAATATGCTAATAATGGTATACTTGCAACAACTGTAGGAGTACCAGGAAGATATATACATTCTCCACAAACTATGGTAAGTATTGATGATATTGAGACTAGTTTAGAGTTCTGTAAGAAGTTAATCGAAGATTTTGATAATAACACTTTAGAAAAAATTTATAAATAATATATAAGGAGATATTATGATTAGATGTTTAACAATTCTTGAGGATGGTTTTGAAGATACTGAAGCTATTTGTACAATAGATATTTTAAAGCGTAGTGGAATTAATGTTACAACAGTTAGTTTTAATAATAAAGAATTAATTACTCAATCTAATCATAAGTTTATAACTGATTCTCTTTATAGTGATATTAACTTAGATTGTTTTGATTTTTTGTTTATTCCTGGTGGCAAAGCAGTATTTAATTCTTTAATTAGTAATAGTGAAGTATCAAATATAATTAATTATTTTAATAAAAGTAATAAATATATTTGTTTGATTTGTGCTGCACCAATGCTTGCTGGAAAAATTGGTTTACTTGAAAATAAGAAGTATACTTGTTTTAAAGGATGTAATGAAAATATCAAAGGTATATATACAAATAAAGGTGTAGAAGTATCTAGTAATTTTATTACTGGTAAATCTATGGCGTATAGTGTTGATTTTGGATTAGAAATAATAAGACAGATTCAAGGTAAAGAACAATATAAAATTATTAAAAAACAAATATTTTCGGAGTAATTTATGAAAAAAAAGAAAAATTCATTTCGAGACAAATTATGGAAAATTGTTGGCGTTGGAGTTTGTATTTTTACAATTCTAATGATTGTTAGTGATGTATTAGAGGTTGGAGAAAGATTAAGAAGAACAAGTCAATATCTTGAATATGGGTTTTATGTATTAAGTGCTATCTTGTTTTATGTTTTATTATTAAATCCTATTAGAATTATTTTGTTTTCTCCAAGTTTTTCTGTTGTTACAGTTTTAGATGAAGATAATGAGAGAAACTTGAAAACATATAAAAGGATTGTTAAGACTTTAGAAAGTAATAATGAGATTGATGAAGATACTAAGAAAAGACTTGCTAATTGTGAAACAAGTGGTGAGTTAAGAGATGAACTTAGTGTTGTTTTTAATACAACAATTAAAAAAGAAATAAATAGAATTATTATGAATAATGCTAAGACCGTAATGATATCAACTGCTATTAGTCAAAATGGTAAATTTGATATGTATGCTGTACTTACTTGTAATGTAAAGATGATAAAAGATATTGTTGTTAAATGTGGATTTAGACCAAGTTATCCTAAACTTGGTAAATTAAGTTTAAATGTTATTACTACAGCTTTAGTTGCTGAAGGATTAGAGGGATTAAACTTTAATGATATTTTTCCTCAATCAACAACAAATGCTTTAGCAAATATTCCTTTTATTAAACCAATTGCTGCTTCAATTGTTGATGGTATTAGTAATGCATTACTTACTATTAGAATTGGAGTTATTACAAGAAAGTATTTATTCACTGAAGGTGAGTTTGATAAATCAAAGATTAGAGTTGAAGCAATTAAAGAATCTTTAAAAATGATACCTAATGTTGTTAAAGAAGTTATTAATTTTTTCCCTAGTAAGATAAGTAATTTATTTGTTAAGAAAGAAGAAAGTGAATCTCAATAAAAATATATTTTATTTTAAGAGGAAATAATATATAATATAAATGAGATAAAATTATAAGTATAAGAGGTACCTATATGGCTGAAGAAACTAAAAAGAAGACTTCTACAACTAAAAAAACAACAAAACCTAAAACTTCTGATAGCGAAGCTAAGGTTGTAAAAGAAACTAAAACTGTTAAAAAAGAAAAAGAAGTTGTTGAAGCTGGACCTAAGTTAACTCAAGAAGAGATACTTAATATTATTAGTGATGATGAAGAAGATAATGAAAGTAGTAAATATATTGAGTTAATTGAAGTAAAGAGTCAAAACCAAAGTAATGTTGTTGCTGAGGTTGTTGATAATGAAACTAGTAGTGTATTAAAAGAATTAAAGAAAAAAACAATTGCTAATAAAGATAATGGTCAAACTATATCTAGTGAAGAACTTGATAAACAACAATTCGTTGATAGTAATGAATTATATAAAGGTGTTGAAAGATTTTTAGATACTGATTTAACTGTTGGATTAACTACAGAACAAGTTAATCAAAGAATTAGTGAAGGTTTAACTAATAAAAATGATAATGATCAAGGTAAGTCTTATTTAAAGATTGTTTTAACTAATATCTTTACATTCTTTAATATTTTATATTTTATTATTACTGTTATATTAATTTGGGTTGGAGAAGCTGACCAATTAATATTCTTAGCAGTTGTTATTCCTAATATTGTAATTGGTTTGGTTCAAGAAATTAATTCTAAAAGAACTGTTGATAAATTAAAATTAATGAGTGCTCCAGTTGCTATTGTTATTAGAAATGGAGAAAAATTAGAGATTCCTGTTAATGATGTTGTTTTAGATGATATTATTATGTACACAAGTGGTAAGCAAATCTGTGCTGATAGTATTGTTTTAGATGGCGTTATGGAAGTTAATGAAGCTTTGTTAACAGGGGAAGCTGATGCTATTAATAAAACTCATGGATCTACTTTAATGGGTGGAAGTTTTGTTTCTAGCGGAACATGTGTTGCCAGAGTTGATAAAGTTGGTAAAGATTGTTATATATCTAAAATGAGTAATGAAGCTAAAAAATATAATATGCCAAAGAGTGAACTATTAAAGACATTAAATGGTGTTATTAGAATTATATCTATTATATTAGTTCCAATGGGTATTTTATATATGGTTAGTAGACCTGATTTTAATTTTGTATCAGGATTTAATTTTGAAAGTATTAAAGCTAATATTTTATCATTAAAATCATATATTAGTGAAATAGCTTATATTATTTTAGCTATGATTCCTGCTGGATTGTATTTACTTACAAGTGTTGCTTTAGGTGTTGGTGTTATGAGACTTGCTCGTAATAAGACTTTAGTTCAACAACTATATTGTATTGAAATGTTAGCAAGAGTTAATGTATTATGTCTTGATAAGACTGGTACTATTACAGATGGAACTATGAGAGTATGTGATTGTGTTGAAATTAATAATCATACAGACTATACAATTAGAGAAATTGTTGGTTCTATGATGTATGCTTTTAAAGAAACAAATATGACAAGTGAAGCATTAATTAGATACTTTGATAAGAATAATGTTTTACAAGCAAAAGAAGTTATTCCATTTTCTTCTAAGCGTAAGTTTAGTGCTGTAACATTTGAAAATGATGGTACATTTATTATTGGTGCTCCTGATTTTGTTATAAAAAATAATTATGATAAGATAGCAAGTAAAGTTACTCGTTTTGCTAACCAAGGTTGTAGAGTATTAGTACTTGGTCATATTGATGGAAGTATTAAAAATGATGAGTTACCAAAAACAGTTAAACCAGTTAGTTTAATTGTTATTCAAGATCATATTAGAGAAGATGCTATTGACACTATTAGTTTCTTTAAACAAAATGGTGTTATGGTTAAGGTTATAAGTGGAGATAATCCGGAAACTGTTAGTAAGATTGCTGATAGAGTTGGTATTGAAAATGCTGATAGATTCATTAATCTTAATGGACTTTCTGATGAAGAAGTTAAGGATGCTGTATTTGACTATACTATTTTTGGTAGAGTTAGTCCAAGTCAAAAGAAACTTATTGTTCAAACATTAAAAGAAAATGGTAAGATTGTTGCTATGACTGGTGATGGTGTTAACGATATTCCAGCTTTAAAAGAAGCCGATTGTAGTATTGCAATGGCAAGTGGAAGTGAAGCTACTCGTTATGTATCTCATTTAGTGTTAATGGATTCTAATTTTTCATCTATGCCTAAAGTAGTTAATGAAGGTAGAAGAGTTATTAATAACATTCAAAAAGCTTCATCTTTATACTTAAGTAAAAACTTATTTGCATTCTTAATTGCAATTATGTATATTATCGTTGGTTTTATATCTAAAGATAAGTTAGATGCTATTTGGGCATTTAATAATGGATTCCCATTTAAGCCAAGAAACCTATTCTTAATTGAAACTATTATATTAGGTGTTGGTACATTCTGTTTATCTATTCAACCTAATAGAGATATTGTAAAAGGTAAATTTATTAAAAACGTTGTAAGAGAAATATTACCTGGAGCATTAACAATACTTTTATTCCAATTAATTCTATTCTTTACACAAATGATTAGATTTAAAGGTGATTATTCATTCCTTGCTTTAGCATATAGTCCAGATCAAATTGTTTTTTCAACAATTAGTGCTATTATTACTACAGTAATTATGTTATATGTATTCTATAAAGCATGTAAACCATTTAATTGGTATAGAAAAATAGTATTTTCTATTGTATTTGTAATTATTATTTTAATGTTTACAATTCCTAATCTAAGAAGTTTAATTTTACTTGATTTTACATATTTTTCTATTACAGAGTGGTTACTTATGATTATATTATTATTTGCTATAAGCCCTGTTGTAAGACTTGTTAGAATGCTTTTAGTTTATTTAAGGTTAATACCTGATAATGATGATATAATAAAAATTAAATAGTT
>JAEEJT010000040.1 GCA_016282055.1 Bacilli bacterium | reverse complement strand
CATACTCTTCTTTATTAGGATTACGAGCAATTATACGTTCTGCAATTTCTTCTGACCAATGCATAGTTCACCTCTAAATATTAATTATATATTTTTATCTTATGTATTATACCATAATTGCTTATACATTTCAACTTTAAAAATTTTTTAAAATTAATTTATAAAAAGTATTGCTTTTTTTATAATAATATAGTATAATTTATTAGCAATTTGAGATGGCTGGGTAGCGAAGTGGCTAAACGCGGTGGACTGTAAATCCACTCACTCTGTGTTCAGTGGTTCGAATCCACTCCCCGCCACCATTTTTTAGGGCTTTAGCCAAGCGGTAAGGCAAAGGACTTTGACTCCTTCATCACTAGTTCGAATCTAGTAAGCCCTGCCATTTATGGATAATTAAAAGATGCTATTAAGCATCTTTTTTTATTTATTATAAATATTACTTATGATATAATAATACATAGAGCATTAGCCAAGCGGTAAGGCAACAGGTTCTGACCCTGTCATTCATTAGTTCGAATCTAATATGCTCTGCCAAATAAAAAAATAAAGTGGTCATTTGACCACTTTTTATTTTACTCTGCATCTAGAGGTATAAAGTCAAACTTGAATACATCAACAAGTCCTTTATCAACTAAACGAATATGAGGAATAACAGCAAGAGATAAGAATACTAAAGAGAAAAAAGCCTCTCTATTTTTATCTACTCCCATTTCATATGCTTTATCTATCATCTTTTGTGATTCTGTTACTAAATACATTGGATTTTTACTAGACATTAAACCAGCAATATCAAGTGGTAAAACATAAGTCTTGTTTTCTTCTTTATTAACAATAACCATTCCACCACCATTATCTTTTAAAGCATTTGTTGCTTTAAGTAATGATTCATTATCATCACCTAAAAGAATAATATTGTGAGAGTCATGAGCAACACTAATACCCATTGCTCCACCTTTAAAGCCATATCCTTTAATAATGCCTTTACCAATATTACCAGTCATTTTATGTCTTTCAACAACAACCATCTTTAGATAATCAGTACCTTTGATATCAATATCACCATTTTTAGATTCAATTTCACATACTTCAAGACCAGTCATAACTCCATTTGCTGATGTTGTCATAACATTAGCTTTTTTACCCTTTAAAGTAATTTTAAAATCATCACTAGTGAAATCTTTAACATGAACAGTATTTAAAACTGTTTTTGGTAAATAACGTTTATTTACATCGAATAATGGCTTACCATCTTTAGCAACAATACTACCATCTTTAATAACTAAAGTAACATTGAAATCATTAAGATTATCAACAACAGCTAAATCAGCAAAATATCCAGGTCCAATACCACCACGATATTTCAAACTATACGCTTCAGCAGTATTTAAAGTTGCCATAGTAACAGATGTAATTGGTTCAACACCAGCTTTAACAACTTTTCTTAATGCTTCATCCATATGACCTTGATAGAAAATATCAGCGCAATGTTTATCATCAGTACACATAATTACTCTTCTACTATTTTCATTAGTAATAGCTTTAGCTATTTCTAAATCTTTAGTATAAGAACCAACTCTTAAATAAGTGTACATACCTTTATCTAACTTTTCAAGCATTTCTTCAGCTGAACATGATTCATGATCTGTTGAAATTCCTGTTGATAAATATGCATTTAATTCATCACCAGTAACCATTGGTGCATGACCATCTATCATTTTATTAGCTTTTTGTGCTCCTTCAATTTTTCTTAATGTATCAGGGTCACATGCTAAAACACCAGGATAATTCATGAATTCACCTAATCCATAGGCTCCTTCTTTTTTAATTTCTTCTTCTGTCATTTTTCCATCGATGATAGCTCCACTTGTTTCAAATGGTGTAGCTGGTACGCATGATGGAAGTTGCATATATATTCCTAAAGGAACATTTTTACTTGCTTCAACCATATAATTAAATCCATCAATACCACAAACATTTGTGATTTCATGTGGATCGGCAATAATTGATGTTGTACCATGTGGAACAACTAATGAAGCAAATCCTTCTGGAGTTAACATACTTGATTCAATATGAACATGACCATCAATTAATCCAGGAATAACTATTTTTCCTGTGCAATCAACTTCAACTTCTCCCTTATAATTTCCAATTCCTACAATCTTATTATCTTTAATCGCTATGTCACCTTGACATAATTTGTGAGTAAATACATTAACATATGTAGCGTTTTTTAATACTAAAGAACAAACTTCTTGTTTCAAAGCAGCTTTAACATATTTTTCTAACATTTATAAATCTCCTTTTTTTCTCTAGATGTATTTATTTTACACAAAACAAAGATAAAAAACAATAATTTTTAATATACAAATAAGTGAAAACGTAACTATATTTACTATATATATTACAATATAAACTTATTGATTGATAAATTAACAGTTTTGTTATAAAATATAATAACAGAAGGTGAAAAAATGGAAGATTATATTTATAAAGCATTAGCATTAAATGATGAGTGTAAAGTATATGTTGTACGATCAACAAATATAGTGAACACAGCAATTGCTAAGCATGACTTATATCCTAGTGCAGCAAGTGTTTTAGGTAAAGCTATGACAATAGGTCTTATGATGGGCGGAACACTAAAACTTGATGAAGAAGTTACTATTAAACTTGATGGTAATGGACCAATAGGATATGTTTGTGTAGATGCTAACAGTCATGGTAATGTAAGAGGATATTGTCAAAATCCTCATGTCAATTTTACAAGAAATGATAAAATAGATGATATTACTACATTAGGTTGTAATGGATATATTGATGTAATAAAAGATTTAAAAATGGAAAATCTATTTACTTCATCAATTAGAATTAATACTGGTGATTTAGCAAAAGACTTTACATACTATTTTACTAAATCAGAACAAACACCAAGTGCTATATTATTATCAAGTTTATTTGATGTCGATAATACATGTAAAGTATGCGGTGGAGTATTATTACAATTACTTCCAAATGCTAGTGAAAAAACAATATCATATTTAGAAAAGAAACTAAGTAAAATTACTGAATTTAGTCAAATTCTAAATAATACAAATGAACTTGAAGATATATTAAAATTATTATTTGAAAATGATTATAAATTACTTGATAAATATGAAGCAACTTTCTTTTGTCCATGTTCAAAATCAAGATTTGTTAATGGTTTATTAACATTATCAGAGAATGAACTATTAGATATGGCAAATGATACTAAAGATACTGAAGTTACTTGTCGTTATTGTAATACACAATATAGTTTTACACCAGATGAAATAAAGAATATTTATAATCTAAAGAAGGAGAATAATAAATGAAAGAATATCAAGATATTTTAGAATTTACTAAAAAATTATTACAAGTTCCAAGTCCTAGTGGATATACAAAAAAAGCATTAGAATTCTTAAAAAAAGAATCTAAAGCAAGAAATCTAAATTATGAAATTGGTAAAACAGATAATTTTGTAATTACTATTAAAGGTCAATCTGATTATGTTGTTGGACTAAGTGCTCATGTTGACACATTAGGTGCTATCGTTCGAAGTATTAAACAAGATGGAACAATCAAATTTGAAAAAATTGGTGGACCTATTTTGCCAACATATGATGGTGAGTATTGCACAATACACACAAGAGATGGTAAAACATACCAAGGGACATTCTTATCTAATGCTCCTGCTGCACATGTACATGATGGTGCATCTACTCTAATAAGAAATGAAGATAATATGCATATTAGAATTGATGAATTAACTTGGTCAAAAAATGATACATTAAAACTTGGTATTAATAATGGTGATTTTATATCTCTTGATCCAAAAACAACAATTACTGAATCTGGTTTCATTAAATCAAGATTCTTAGATGATAAATTAAGTGTTGGTATATTATTTGGTTTAATTGATTATTTACAGAAAAATAAACTAACTCCAAAATACACACTAAAGATAATTTTTACTTCATATGAAGAATGTGGATTTGGATCTAGTTATGTTCCATACGTTGATGAACTAATAGCAGTAGATATGGGATGTGTAGGTCTTGATTTAGATGGCAGAGAAGATAAAGTATCTATTTGTGCTAAAGATAGTCGCGGACCTTATAATTATAATATTACAAATAAATTAATAGAAATAGCTAAGAATAAAGAATTGAACTATGCAGTAGATGTTTTTCCACATTACTCTAGCGATGTATCTGCAGCTTTAGTTGCAGGTAATAATATAAAAGGTGCTTTAATTGGTAGTGGCGTTGCTCATAGTCACGGAATGGAAAGAAGCCATATTAATGGCGTTAAAAATACATTAGAATTATTGAAAGGATACGTATTATGAACATGTTAAAAAAATTCCTTAATGGTTTACTTGCTGGTTTATTAATAACTATTGCTGCAAAAGTATATATTGAAGTATCATCATATACAAGTAATCCATTATGCAAATGTCTTGCAGCATTCTTATTTAGTATTGCACTTGTTGTTATTTGTTTAAGAGGTTACAACCTATATACTGGTAAAATTGGACTTATGGTTGATAACACTGATAAAGACAAATATTATGAGTTATCACTTGGATTATTAGGTAATATTGTTGGTGTATTATTATTTGGTACAATGTTAAGTTTCTATACAAAAAACGAAACATTAATTAATTTATACAATGCTAAAATAAATCAAAACGTTATTGAGACTTTAATAAAAGCATTCTTCTGCGGCGTATTAATGTATCTTGCAGTTGTAATTTATAAAAACAATAATAAACTAGTTGGTATATTATTTGCAATACCAGTATTTATACTTGCAGGTTTTAATCACTGTATTGCTGATCTTGCTTATATTAGTTTTACACGTTTATATAATTTTAAAGCAATTCTATATTTCTTATTATGTGTTGTTGGTAATACATTAGGTTCATTACTTATAGCTTACATTGAAAAATTAACTAAAAAACAAAAATCCGATATCGAATGATATCGGATTATTTTTTTAATTTTTGGATTTTTGCATTGCTCTAAGAATCTTAAGTAATAACTTAATAATTTCTCTAATTAACTCTAATATAGAAACAATAATATTCATTATATAAGTTAAATTATATAATCTAAATAACTCTTTACAATCTTCTTTTTCTTGTTCATTTATATATCCATTATCATATAATAAATCCATTGTAGAAGATTGAGCTTTTTTCTCTAATCTATATGTATTTACTTGTAAAACTACAGAAAGAGAATAGAAAAATAAACCAAAAATAACACTTATTAATGATGTAATTCCATTACCTTCAAAATAAGCAAAATCTAAGAACACACCAAGAGCAATAACTACAACAGCTAATAATGGACCAAAAAATGCAAGTGGAATTAATTTAATTTGTCTTTTCATTAATGGATCTCCAGCTTTATCAAGTAAAGCAAGATTTACTTTTTGTCCAGCTACAGCAACACTTGTTAAAGATGCTTTTTTATAAATTAAACCTCTAAGTCTAATTCTATGGAAATAATGACTATAACTATTTCCAACAGTAAATGCAGTAAAAATACTAGATCTAACTACTTTAATTTTTTCTAAGCCATTTTTATCTAGTAATTCTCTAGCAACATCTTTACCTTTAACGCCACTACTAACTTTTTGTTTATTATATCTCATATATCCAAAGAATAAATAGATATACATAAAAAATGATACAATACTACAAATTGCAATAAGAACAGCAACAATACCTAAAGCAAGTAACAATAAGATAGACATACCATCTATAAAATCTTTCATAAAACACCTCGCTATTGACTATATAACTTTATTATATAATACATATTTTATAAAGTCAAATAAAAAAAGAGGCATAATCGCCTCTTATATAATATGAAACTCTTTTAAATAAGTATATATACTATTTAAAGGAAGACCCATAACATTATAATAATCACCAATAATTTTAGATATATGTTTACTAAATAACCCTTGAATGGCATATCCACCAGCTTTATCATAAGGTTCTTTAGTATTAACATAATCTATAATTTCTCTATCAGTTAATTTGTCTACGTATACTTCAGTTGAAACATAGAAGTTATAATACTTATTACTAGATCCAATATATACTCCAGTTATAACAACATGTTTATTACCAGATAGTTTTGATATCATTTTATAACAATCATCTTTATCAACAGGTTTTTCCAATATTTCATTATCAAGACATACTATTGTATCACAACATAAAACAACATCATTTCTAAATTCATTTGATATAACTTGTCCTTTTTTAAGTGCTGTAAGTTTAGCATATAAATATGGGTCAGATTCATTTATATCTTCATCAATATCCTTTTTAAATACTTTAAAAGGAATATTTGCCATTTCTAGTATTTCTTTTCTTCTTGGTGATTTGCTTCCTAATATTAACATATTACTCCTTATTAAAAGAAACATTTTAGATATCTAAAATGTTTCATTTTTATTTTCTATAACTTCAAGTATTTCATACATACTAGATGCATCAGACTTTTTCGTTGTATTAATAATCTCAAGAACCTTAACAACAAGTGTTTGGTGATAATAATTAATTTTAATTATATCTCCAACTTTAACATCATAACTAGGTTTACATATCTTATCATTAACCATAATAAGACTATCTAAACTAGCATCCTTAGCTACAGTACGTCTTTTTATAATTCTTGATACTTTTAAAAACTTATCTAGTCTCATAATTATTTATCTAAAGGATTTTTATTTTCCTTTTCAGCTTTTTCTCTAGCTTCTTTCATTGCATCAAGTTGTTTTTGATAAATATCTTTTAATTCTTGTTCTTTTTCACTAGCTATTTTCTTGGCTTCTTCTTCTTGTTTTTTCTTTTCCCACCATTCAAGTTTACCAGTGTTACAAATTTCATAGATATCTTCTCTTGTTAATGTTTCAATTTCAACTAAATGTTTAGCAATATTTTTAACTAAATCAATATTTTCTCTTAATACTTCAGTTGCTTTATTGTAACATTCTTGAATAATCTTTCTAACTTCTTGGTCAATTTCTAAAGCTACTTGATCAGAGAAATTCTTTTCGTTCATATAATCTCTACCTAAGAATACAGAATGATTTCCTTCTTCATATTGGATAGGACCTAAACTACTCATTCCATATGTGGCTACCATACTACGAGCAAGTTTTGTTGCTCTCTTTAAGTCATCATAAGCTCCAGTTGTAATATCATTAGTTAAAATTTCTTCACTAACTCTACCACCAAGTAAACCAGTAATATTTTCAATTAACTCATTACGTGTATAATTGAATTGTTCTTCTTCTGGAGTCATCATTGTATAACCACCAGCATCTCCTCTTGGAATAATAGTAACTTTTTGAACAACTTGAGCATTCTTAAGTTTTAATCCAATTACGGCATGACCAGCTTCATGATAAGCAGTAGTTAATTTTTCACTCTCAGTATATTTTCTTGTTTTCTTAGCAGGACCCATCATAACTCTATCAATTGCTTCATCAATATCAAATATACGGATCTCACGTCTATTTTCTCTTGCAGCAAGTAATGCAGCTTCGTTAAGCAAGTTCTCAAGATCTGCTCCACTAAATCCAGGAGTACGTTTGGCAATATCTTCAAGATTTATCTTATCAGATAATTTCTTATTACGAGCATGTACTTTTAAAATACTAACTCTACCTTTAACATCAGGATTACTAATTCTAATGTGTCTATCAAATCTACCAGGTCTTAATAGGGCTGGATCTAAGATATCAACTCTATTTGTTGCAGCCATTACAATAACACCACTATTTTCAGCAAATCCATCCATTTCAACTAACAATTGGTTAAGTGTTTGTTCACGTTCATCATGACCACCACCTAAACCAGCACCACGTTGTCTACCAACAGCATCAATTTCATCAATAAAGATGATGCATGGTGCTGTTTGTTTAGCATTCTTGAACATATCTCTAACACGACTAGCACCAACACCAACAAACATTTCAACGAAATCACTACCACTGATTGAATAGAAAGGGACCTTTGCCTCTCCAGCAACAGCTTTAGCAAGTAAAGTTTTACCAGTTCCAGGAGGACCAACTAAGATAACACCTTTAGGAACTCTTGCTCCAATTTCTTGATACTTACGTGGATTACGTAAGTAATCAACGATTTCTTTTAACTCTTCAATCTCTTCTTCACAACCAGCAACATCATTAAATGTCTTATCACTCTTTTTATTTCTAGCTCTACTCTTACCAAAGTCAAAAGCTTGTTTATTACTTCCACTTGTACTTCTAAGTAAGAATACAAATAAAACACCCATTAAAATTAGTGGTACAAATATTGCTAAAATGCTACCCCAATCAATTCTAATTAATTTGACTTGATTCTTATCACACTTAGTAGCATATTGTCCATTAGGTGATAAAATCTCATTATTTACAATTTCTTGAGCAATAATAATTGTATAATTTTTCTTATTACCTTTACTATCAATATATTTACCATTAATTTGGTAATCAAAAGTATTCTCATTACCAGCAGGTTTAATAGTCATAGATTCAATCTTACCACTATCAAGTAACTCCCAGAAATTATTCTGAGTCAATTCATCTGCTTGATTAACGTATTGGTTAATGAATTGCCATACACCAAACATTAATAAAACAAGAATAACGATAATACCAATATACTTCTTGCTATTATTAGTTCCTTTTTGATTTTGATTCATATCTTACCTCTATTTCTCATATACACTACGTTTTAATACACCAACATAATCTAAATTACGATATAATTGATTATAATCAAGTCCAAACCCAACAACAAACTTAGGTTCAATAGTTTTACAAATATACTTAGGTTCTTTACATTCAATAACACGTCCAGCAGGTTTATCTAGTAAAGTAGCTATTTCAATACTCTTAGCACCTCTATCCTCAAGTAAATTAATAACCTCTTGAATTGTTAATCCACTATCAACGATATCTTCAACTAAGATCACATGACGATTACGAATATCAACTTTAATATCTTTATGAATAGTAACAGCACCAGTAGAATGAGATCCTTGATAACTACTAACATCCATAAAATCTATTTCCATATCACATTTGATATGTTTCATAAGTTCAGCAAAGAATGGAATACATCCTTTTAATAAACCAATTAAAACAGGTTTCTTATCTTTATATTCTTCTGTAATTAATTTCCCAATCTCATCACATTTCTTAACAATCTCTTCGTTGCTAAATATGACTTCTTCTATAAAATCTTCCATTTTATAACTCCTTTATATAAATACAAATATTAGATTCTTTTAAATCTTTAAGATCATCACTTTTTTTAATTCCAAGAACAGCAAGTATATTACCATCCTTTTCACAAATCAAAGATTCATTTCTCTTTTCACTTGGTATTTTTAAATCAATAAACAAATCTTTAATCTTTTTATAACCACAAGATAATTTAATTTTATCTCCAGGTTTTCTTGTTCTTACCGTAATCGGTAAGTTATTTTTATTATAACACAAAACATCTAAATTAGAAATATTATTACTTACTTCCTCAACAATTAAACATTTTTTGTCATTAATCTTGTAAATACCAATATCATTAACTAAAATATTAACATCATTTTTTTCATTAATACTCTTCTTAATATATATATTTTCATATTCAATAATAAAATAAAATAAATCTTTAAACTTAGTTTGGAAATTACCAGACGTTTTTTTAATAATATTAATAAGTTCTTTTATATTACTACTACTTAAAGAATACTCCTTTAATAACTCAAATAATACTTCACCAATAAAGAAATCATCTTCTTTTAATAATATAGATTTTTTAAATGTAATATATTCACTAAAACTAACATTATTTTTAATAAATAAATCTCTTTTTTCATCAACTATCTTACTAGCATTTAAAAGTAATGTAGAATATTCATAAATCTTATTATAAAAATCATCACTTTCTTCTTTTAAAACAGGAATAATTTTATGTCTAATCCTATTTCTTTTATAATCATCACTACTATTAGATGCATCCTCGAAATATT
>JAEEJT010000005.1 GCA_016282055.1 Bacilli bacterium | reverse complement strand
TTAAAAATCTTCAAGATGCTATGCAGTTTCAGGATATAAATAATTGTTTCAATTATGCTTTACAACAATCATTTATCTATATTCCGCCTGAAGATGCTATATTTTCATTTGTAAGTGCTTGTTTAAGTAGAAATATAGATGATTGTTATTATTATCTAAATGAATGTAAGCTTATAGGCGAGAATGAACTTAATATATTATCTAATCTATATATAAACTTTAGAGCCTTATTTCAAGTACAATCATTAGGATATAATAAAGATATATGTAATATAACAGGCTTACAGTTTTATCAAGTAAAAGCAGTTTCAGATAAAACAAAAAATTATACATTAGAAGAACTATTAAGAGCATTAAGACTGATACATTATTGTGAAAAATCTATTAAAGATGGAACAATGGAAAATACAATAGTATTAGATTTTCTACTTGTAAATCTTCTGTAGGCGGTGATTGTATGAGGTATAATAATTTAATTCCTAATAACAATTTGTTAAATGTAAATGCTTTAATTAAATCACTAAATGAAGAAGCACAACAAAGTGTTTTAAAATTGATTAATGATTTATCCAATGAAGAAGAGAAAGAGCAGATATATTATTGTCGGCGTTGTGGTAGACCTATAAAACATTTAGAAAGTGTAAATCAAAATATGGGTCCTATATGTTATAAACATTATTGTGAAGAAATTAAAAAGAAACATAAACATAAAAATTTATTTTAAAATAAGTAAAAGACGATATTTATGTGATATCGTCTTTATTTTTTATTTTTTTTTGTTGTGAATCACATAACTATAAAATATTTCGTAAATCTGTAATTGTAAATTAGTAAAGTTATTTAAAAAACGTATATTTTTCAATAAGTAAACACCTTTGTCTAAATACAAGTAAAATCTTTAAATATTTTGTACAAATAAAATATTTGTTTTTTGTATAAACATACAAACTTTTAATTTATAAAGATTTTAGTGTTGTAAAACTGTACATTTTATGTTATACTTAAAGTGTACTTAAAATGATTAAAAAACACTATATCTACACGTTTTACAAGGAGTTTTGTAATATGGCACTAAACTTCAAACAGACAGAAAAAGAATTAACCGAAATGGTTGAGAAAGATAAAGATAATCCCGAAATATATAAAAAAATTAAAGATTTGACATTTAATTATTTATATAATGTATTAAAGCCTGGTAGTGAATTATATGATTATGATACTATAGCGTGTGATATAGCTGCCGATATATTTTTAAGACTTAAAAAAGGCGCTAAAATATCTTATTGGCTCAATTATATTTCACGTATCTTGAAGTTATATTATTTAAGAGATTATCAAAAGAAAAATTGGTCAGTTGTTATTGATACTGCTGGTAGTGCTACATTAGAAGATTCTTTACAACAATGTTTTGTTGATAAGTCGGTAAAGAAAAATCCCATAAACAATTCATTAAACATTATATATTTAGAGCAGTTTGAAAAAATACTGAATAATGTATTATATAACAGTAAGTTTAATTTCAATAGTAAAGAAAGATTGAACTTGCAGATTTCAATATTGCTTACATTACTTAATAATAAAATTACATATTTTCATATCGAAGAATATCTATATCCTTATATACCGATACTTATTGCACAATTGAAAACAGAAATTATTAATTCAGGATTATTTATTGAAGATAATGTAAAAAGTACATTAGAATTAGACCCATTATTAATAAATGACGAATTAGAAGAAAATTAAGTTTATTGTGAAAGTTAGGGAGGCGACTTATTACTAATGACTTCAGATAAGGATTTATATAAATTAACACAACCTGATATATATTCTTTAATATGTGAAGTACTATTTGTATTAAAGGATAATCCAAAATATTCTATTATAAGTGAATTAGCATTTATATTAGAAAGAAATTCATTTGTGAAGTTCATAAAGTATTTCGGTGGAATGACAATTACTATACCGAAAGAAGATGAATTTAAAGATGTTATACAGTTGATATTATTGTATCAAGCTGTAGAGATAGATAAATTACCTTGGCGAAAAGCATTAGCAGAATGTGATATAGAATTAGATAAATCACGTTCAATGCAAAGAAAGTTAGCATTATTAAAGAAAACGTTAATGGAATATCGAGCAGGTGAGAGAAACTATGACTAATACTAATCAAAAGTTTATAAGTCCAGAACAACTTAATTTCACAAATGAATGTTTAACTTTATATAAAGATTTATGCGTTCCTCTTAGTAGAGAGCAATTATTTACTAATTGTGTAAAAGAAAGACTAAATAAATTACTTGTAGATAATACAAATAGAATTGATAAAGTACTAAGTGATTTTGAACAGTTTACAGATAGCTTAGTTAGAGATGATATTCCCTTTAATCGTTGTGAAAACTATGCAAGAATGGTTAAAGAAAAGAATAAATCAAGTATTCTATATATGAAAAAACTGTTTAATACATATACCAAATCTTGTAGAATGTCAACATTAGTACTTAAACGCTTGATTAAAGAGGTGAGTGTATGAGAAAGCCAGGAACTATATTATCACCTGATTGTAAAAATTATGCACAAGATATAGAAACAATTGCAGGTGTGCCGAAAGATATATCATTACAATTATTAAGACTTGTAGAAGGTCTTGTATGTCAAAGAATATGTGAACAAGTACAAGAAAATAAGAAAAATGGAACAGATAATCCCGTAGTTGTAGAATTACCTTTATTAGGTAATTTAATAATAACATCTCAAACTTGGCATAAACATCATTTAAGAACAAATAATCCATCAGTACATTTTAATTTTGAGTTTAAACCATT
>JAEEJT010000039.1 GCA_016282055.1 Bacilli bacterium | reverse complement strand
CCAAGATTTTTATTTAATTTCATTTTTAATTTATTTTTATGACACATATTTTTAAAACTACAATCACTGCATCCACAGCTACAAGTACTTTTACCTTTTTTCTTTCTTACGAATTTAATTATAAATGGTAAGAAAACTAAAAACACAGCAACGATTGCAATTAAATATTCAAACCACTTCATAATAAGTCTCCTTTTATAGAGCTTTAACTCTCTTTTTACTTACAATATATCCACATAAAATAATTAATCCAACAATTAATAATACAACAAGTAATCCTAGGAAAATATTAAATCCTAAAAGCATTCCAACCCAATAGAAGACAAATGATAATACATAACTTGATAATAACCACCAAGCCATAGTAACTCTAAATCCTTTTTTACTACTTTCACTCTTTGCAGTAGCAACAGCAGCCATACAAGGTAATGTAAATAAGTTATATACAGCAAAAGAATATATAGCAGCATCAGATAAAGCAATAGTATCTTCATTTAATCCAAGATTAGCCATAGTTGTTAAAACATCTTCTTTTGCAATTAAACCAGTAATAGCACTAGCTATATATTTCCAACCATCACTGCCTTGTGCCCATCCTAATGGATAGAAAACATAAGATAATACTTTTCCTAATGAAGCAAGTATACTATCATCAATTTCATCAACCATTCCATTCCAGAATGCCCATCCAAAGCTTGATGTAAACCAAATTACAATAATTGATGCTGTAATTATAGTTGAAGCTTTAAATAAGAAATGTTTAAACTTTTCCCATAAGTGAGCCATTAAATTACCAAATTGTGGTCTATGATAATTAGGAAGTTCCATAATAAATGGTGATACTTCATATTTTTTATCAAATAATTTCATAATAATAGCAGCAACTATTGCAACAATAATTCCAACTAAATAAATACTAAATACAAAAACATCCCCTAGGAATCTTCCAGCAACAACTGTTGCTAAAAATGCCCATACTGGAGCTTTAGCACCACAACTAAAGAATGGAGAAAGTCTAATAGTAACATCTCGCTCTCTTTCATCTTCAAGTGTCTTTGTTGCCATCATTGCAGGTACACTACATCCAAATCCCATTAATAATGGAATAAATGCTTTACCTGATAAACCAAACTTTCTGAAAGCTCTATCCATAATGAAAGCAACACGAGCCATATATCCACTATCTTCTAGAATAGAAATACATAAGAACAACAACATTACTTGAGGAATAAAACTAAAGATAGAATCAATTCCAGTAAGTAAACCATCACAAATTAAACCAGTATACCATTCCCCTTCAGGAAGAATTGATCTAAAGAAATCAACAACTGATCCTGTTAAAAATCCCATCCAACTTTGTAAAAATACACCAGGAGATGGAATACCAGCAAGACTAGTTTCACCTCCTTCAATTAATCCTTCATATCCCATACCAGTAAAGAAATTAATAATACCTTTGCCAGTAAACTCTAATCCAAATAATTTATTTAAAAACAATAAATCTGAACTAAATACAAAATGAAATACAATAAACATTATACATAAGAAAATAGGAATACCCCAAATCTTATGAGTTAATACTTTATCTATTTTATCAGACTTAGACATTACTAAATTGTTTTTATTACTATAAGATACAGTAGAACCAAAATTATCAGTAATATATTTATATCTTAAATTAGCAACCATCTCTTCAAAATCATAATCTTTACCAAACTTTTTCTTTTCGTTACTAACAAAAGAATTATAAGAATTTAAATTTTCACTAACAATTTCATCATTTTCAATTAATTTAATAGCATAGAATAAACTATCATTAACATGATTATTATCAAGTTCATTCTTAACATTTTTAATAATAGAATCTAATTCACTATTCAATAAAGTAGATTTTCCTACTCTAGTGCACTTAGATTCTTTATCAACAACATCCATTAATACATCAAGATGTTCTTTTCTTAAAGCACTAATTTCAATAACTTTAACACCTAACTTTTTCTCTAACTCAATAACATCAATTACATTACCTGCTTTATTAACAAGATCCATCATATTTAAAGCAATAACAACAGGAACATTAATTTCTAATATTTGTGATGTTAAATATAAATTTCTTTCAAGATTTGTTGCATCAATAATATTAATAATACAATCAGGTCTTTCATTAATAATATAATTTCTTGATACAACTTCTTCAGGTGTATATGGACTTAAAGAATATATACCCGGTAAGTCAACAATCTCTATTTTCTTACCACCCTTTTTATAAGTACCCTCTCTTTTATCAACAGTAACACCAGGCCAATTACCAACATGTGCAGTTGAACCAGTTAAAGCATTGAATAATGTTGTTTTACCACAATTTGGATTTCCAGCTAAAGCAACTCTCATAATTATCTAACCTCCATTAAAACCTTGCAGGCTTCTTCCTTTCTTAAAGTTAATTCATAGTTTCTAATCACAACTTCAATAGGATCTCCTAATGGAGCAATCTTTTTAAGTTTTATAGGTGTATTTGCAGTAACACCCATGTCAAATAATCTTCTACGAATTTTTCCTTCTGCTTCTACTTTTTTGACAATCCCTTCTTCATTAATCGAAAACTCATTTAAATACTTATCCATAAAATAAAACTCCTATCTAACCATAATCTTTAATGCAGTATTTTTATCAAGTGCTAATCTACTATCTTTAAGTTTAACTATAAGATCACCATTAGATGATGACAAAACTTCTAATTCTCCACCAATAACAAAACCCAAATTTTGTAAATGTCTCTTAGTAACCTCATCAGATGATATTTTAATGATCTCTAATTTTTTATTAATTGGTGCAAATACTAATGGCATAATAATCTCCTTCTTTTCGTTAGTAGTAGGCTAACTTAAGTATAAGTTAGCCTTAACTAACTATATGAGTAAAAAAAATTATTTTAATGATAGTTAGCTCTTGCTAACTACATAATTATTATATACTTTATTCAATAATTTGTCAAAGAAAAAATAAGAAAATGTCATGAAAATGTTTTCTTAATTGATAATAAAAACTATATATGATAAAATAAAAATGGTGATAATATGAAGATTTACGAATCAAGTGAAGACTATTTAGAAAGAATTTTAATACTTAAACAAAAGAATGGAAAGGTTATATCACTTGATATAGCAAATTCTATGAACTATTCAAAACCAAGTATTTCAAGAGCAATGAAAAACCTAAGAGAAAATAATTACATTACTATTGACTCTAATGGAAACATTGAATTAACTGAAGCTGGTTTACAAATTGCAAATAAAATGTATGATAGACATAATATTCTAAGTCAAATATTTATTGAATTAGGAGTTGATCCTGATATTGCATTAAGAGATGCATGTAAATTAGAGCATGACCTATCTGAAGAAACATATAATGCAATAAAAAAACATTTTGGAAAATAAAAAATAGAGACTAAGTACTTTCTCGTACTTAGTCTCTTTCTTTATAACATCTTCTTCTCTGAAATATCAAATTTACCATTATTCCAGATTATATTAGATTTAAATTCTCCATTCCATGAAGTCCATAAATCACTACCTTTAACAATACTATTTAATGTAATTGATTTTGAAACACCACCACATGAACAAGTAATTGTATAAGAAACAGTTGTTGTTACTCTTGGAGGATTAATAACTCTTCCTGTGTTATCAACAATTGAAGTATTATTAGATACCATTGATATATTAACATCACTATAATTCTTTTGAAGAATATAATTAATCTTAACCATATCCATAAAATCATCCCAATTACCTGCAGCAATAATATTTTGAGGACAATTTTTACCACTAAAAGTATTATGTTGTTTAACACGACTTAAATCAAGATTATTTCTGATTAAAATATCAGCAACAAGTTTAGCAAGTCTTTGCCATGTATCATAAATATCCCCACTTGTATTAACACAACTTTCAATACCAATAGAGTTATTATTTCCACCATGACTACTTATCTTTTTGTAAGTATCATTATAATACATTGTTCCAATATAATATTCACCATTTTTAACAGTCCATGTTGGTCCTAAATTAGTAAATAAACTTGTACTAGGAACAATACTTGAAATATAAGGGCAAGTCACTTTAGTCTTTTGATTATTAATAGAGAAATAATAAGTTGAATTTTGTTTAGTTACACCAAATACAGGATCATTATCATCTACTTTCATTATACCAGTAGCATTCCAACTAAACATTACTCCTGTACCATCACCAGCGTGATATGCAACATAATTTTCAGGAACAACAGCATATACTTGTTTATTACCAACAACATAATGAATACTAGTTTCTCCAGATGCCATATAACTTGCAACATCTCTTGCAGTTCCAGTTAATGTTGCTGTATCATGAACAGTAACAAATTCTATTCCACCCATTTGACTAGTTCTATCCTTATGACCACTAGTATTATTAGTTGCAGTAGTTCTATAATCAGTATTAATATTTAATGAATCAAATAAATATCTATTAACCGATCCATAAGCACCAGTATAAACACGTTTATTTCCATCATTATATAAACAAACATTTCCGCATTGAACTTTACCAAAGTTGTTTTCAATTAATAAATTTAAAACCTCATCTACTTTAGTTTCATTAGATTTATTTCTTACAACAACACAGAAAGTTAAAGAATAATCACCATAAGTTAACACAACATTTTGAGAGCCTTCAGTTAAAGCTGTAATAGTCATATTATTAATACTTAAAATATCACCAGTTGTATTAACACTAACAGGTTTGCTCTCAATACCGTTATAGAAATATGTTGATAATTCTAAAGTATCTCCAACTTCTAATACACCACTATATTTTTCATCAAATATGACATCAAATTGATAATCAGGAACTACATTAACTTCATATTCTAATACAAACTTTTCTAAAATATCTTTAATAGTAATAACACAAGTTCCACTATTAAGAGTTTTAACATGTCCATTAGGAGTAACCGTTAATACTTTTTCATCACTACTAGAATATAAAATTGTAGTATAACGAGCATCACTTGGAACAACTGATGCATTAATATCAAATTCAGTTCCACAAATTACATCAGTATCAAAGCTTTTAACATCAATTCCTGTAACAGGATTAATTTCACCCCATTTAGCAGTTAAAATAGTTTCACCAGAAATAGATTCAATTCTTTCATATTTTACATTATTTTCATCAAACCAACCCTCAAATGTATATCCAAATCTACGTGGAACAGGTAATACTGGTTCTTTAAATGTTGATGAAGTAAAATGTCTTATATAACTTTGTGGAGTAGGATTATGAAAACTAGCAGTTACAGGTTTGCTACCTGCAGTAAGAAATTCACCATCAAAGAAAACATAATAGCCAGTTTGTATTTTTTTCGTAGAATTAGCACTAAGTGATGAAAAACTTTTATTAGAATTAGAAATTATAATAACATATTCAGCACCTTCAGGCCATTTTGATGCACCTGTTGTTATAATATCCTTAACAACCCAAAAATTAGTTTCACTATCACGACCTATATATATTCTGTCAGAAAATGTAGGTTTAGGATCTGAAGCACTACTGTAAATAAAAACTTCACTACTATATAAACTCCAGAAATTAGCATCATATTTAGTTATTTTTAAACTTCCAGCAAGTATTGATGTTTTTAATAGAGTTTCATCATAACCACCATTATAATCTAAAATTAATTGATCAGGTTCAACTCGACAATAAACATTCATGTATTCCTTTTTAGAATTCCATGTTGCAATCACATTAACTTGTCCTTCACTAATAATAGTTAGTTGTCCTGAAGAAGTAATAGTTGCAACACTTGGTTTATCAACTTCATATGTAACAGTTCTATCATCATCTTCTTTTAGATTAAAAAACTCACAACTAATTTGATAAGTCTTGCCAATATATGCTTTTGACAATTGTTTAATTGAAAAGTATTTTTCAGGTATAGCTGTAAAAGTAGCTTCAGATTCAATACCTTCATAACTTGCTGTAATAGTAACAGTTCCTGGAGCCAATACCACTAAAAATCCATAGTTAGATATTGTAGCAACACTAGTATCACTAGATCTCCAAATAGGATCATCTGTTAAACAAGTCGATTGAACTGGAACCTTAAGTCTTGTTCCAACTTCATATTCACTATCTAAACTTATACTTAAAGTTACATTTTTAGTGATATTAATAGTAACTTCATACATTGTTGTTTCTGAATATCAATAAACTTTATAATTACCTTCTTTAGAAAAGTTTAAACTTTTATTAAGTTGATCATAAGTAACATAAAGATTATCATCAACTTTATAACTTACATCTTCATTAAAATAATTATCAAGATAAATTAATTCATTTAATAATCCATCAATAGAAAGACTTTTTTCAATGTACTTTACAGTAACATCAACTGTAAGTTTTACATCATTTTTCTCACTTTTGATAGTAAGAGTACTTTTACCAGGAGTAACTCCAGTAACCTTACAGCCTTCCACTTTAATATTATCATTATCAGACTCAACAAAAACATCATCATCAAAATTCTTTGTTATTTCAAGATCAATAGACTCACCACAAGTAATCTCAATTGTATCTTTACCAATTGAGATTTCTTTTTTAGTATCACATCCAAAAAAACAAAAAATTAAGCCAAAAATAAAAAATAAAAAAACTTTTTTGAACATTCCTTTTCCTTTCTTTAATATCTAACCTAATTATATCATAAAACAAAAAAACAAGCATATTATTTATGCTTGTTTTTCATTTCATACATTTTTATATCACTTAAATTAATTAAATGTTGAACACTTTCAATAGAATCATCGTATTGAACAACACCATAAGAAAAAGAAAAATCATAATTAT
>JAEEJT010000038.1 GCA_016282055.1 Bacilli bacterium | reverse complement strand
CAGCGATAATATCAAGACCCATATTAAGACCAATTTGAATAACTTTAGCAACAATTACTCTTGTTGTTTTATCACTAACAACATACTTTGTAAACTCTTTATCAATTTTAATTGCATCAACTGGAAGTTCTTTTAAATATAACATAGAACTATATCCAATACCAAAGTCATCAAGATGAATTCTAAAACCATATTCTCTTAATAATCTAAGTTTTTCAATCATAATATCTCTATTTTCCATCAAGAATGTTTCTGTAATTTCAATAGCAATAATATGAGGATTAACTTGAAAATGTTCGGCAAGTTTAATTAACTCATTAATAAAACCAGCTTGTAGTAATTGAACAGGGCTAACGTTTAAAGAAATACTAATGCCTTTATCTTCAACAGTCTTAGCATATTCAAATACTTGTCTATTAATAATTCTACCTAATTCAATAATCATACCATTCTTTTCAGCAATAGTAATATAACTTTCAGGAGAATCTTGTCTATACTTAGGGTTATTCCATCTAACCAAGGCTTCCATACCAACAACTTTATTCATAACAATATTATATTGTGGTTGGAAGAACATTTCAAACTCATCATTAGCAATACCTTCACGCAAATCAGATTCCATAATTTGTTCACGTGTTAAAGTATTATCAGCTTCATTATTAAATACACTACACTTGCTTAATCTACTACCCTTAGCCATATCTAATGCACGAAGAGCATATTCATAGATTTGTTCATGACTAATTTGGTCACTATAACTACTCTCAACATTATAAACACCCATCTTAACTTCAATTTGAACTAAATAATCTTCGTTAATACTAATAGGTTCCATCATTTCGTCAACAGCTTGTTTAGCCCAAGATATAATAGCACTAGCATTAGTTACTTCTTTAAATAACATAATGAATAAACTAGCACGAATATTATATAACTCAACATTCTCAAACTCACTAAGCATATTCTTAAGTCTTTCAGCAAATGTTTGAAGCATCTTATCAGCAGAATAAACACCATATAAATTATTAATCTTACTAAAATCAACAAGTTCTACAGCAATAGCACAAGTATTTGTAGATTTAAACTCAGGACTTGTAATAAGTTGTCTTAAAGAACCATCTAAAACATTCTTATTAGGCAAATTAGTAACTTGATTATATAATGCTATTTGTCTATTACGCATTTGTTCATTATATTTTACAGTAATATCTTCACCAGTTAAAACATATGTATTCATATATTTAATTGGAACAATATGAATAATAAGTTCTTCTTGTCTTCTATTTTTAGTAAGAATAGTAAATGATAATTGTTTTTTAATATGTTCCATAAGATTAGGAATAGGATCTAATAAATTAAAATCATTAATATTAGAATAATTATGGAACTGATAAATATTACTTATACAAGAACGATTAGCAAATAATATATTACCTTTCTTATTAACTTTAATAGAGAATGGATTAGTTCTTAAATAACTAACTCTATTCATAGCAACATCTTGTTCTTTCTTATATAATGCATGTACATATATAAATACAACGATACATAATATAAAGAAAAGTGTTGCCATTAATAAAATAAGTGTTGTATTCAAATAACTCATTGAACTTACAGCATTATCATATTCATAAACAAAACCAATAAAGCATGTACTATTATCAGTTATATCAAGTGGCATATATATAAAGAAAGACTTCTCACCTTCATATTTACATACAGAAAAACCTTTTTCAAGATTTAATATTGATGTAGTTAATTTAGATTTTGTTGTATCATTAGTTCCATCTAATAAATATGTATATAACTTATCACCAAATGAATTTCCATTACTCTTATATAATACTTCACCAGTTTTATCAAATATTATATAACTCTTTAAGTCAACATCAGTTAAATACTTAGTATTAATTTTAAAATAATCAAGTGTATTAACAAATACTAAAAAATCATTAAATCTAAAGAAACAATAAGATGTATCATCTTCAACTTTAATAATATCTTTTAAATGATAAATAGAAAACTTATAAGAATAAAAACTACTAGAAAAATCTACTCTATTTTTAAATTCATATAGTTTGTTATCATCATCATTATAAGATACATTATGTATATATATTTGTTTAACACCATCTTTTTCTTTTAAATAAGCATAGTTAACATCTATATCACCAAAAATACTTTTAATAAAACTATCATTATTCTTAACTTTATCATAAGTATCTTTACCATTAATAGCATTTAAACCATTAATGTAGTTTTCAAGTGAATCATAATTTTCAGGGATATTTAATTTTGCATTCAAAGTAACTGTTTCACTAATATTAGTAAGGTTTTCACCAATCTTATCTTTAAAATAATAAGAAGAAAAGAAATAATATCCTCCACCAAATATTAATATCATTATCAAGATAATAATAGTAAACCAGATATACAAACTTCTTGAATTTTTATTCATAATCCCTCCTAGATTATCTTACAAACATTGCCACCATTTGTAATAATCATTTTTAATGCTAAGAAATCAAAATCATTAGCTTCTATATTAAGTGGTTTATTACAAAAACCACCATTAGTTACTTTTAAATAAGTACAGCTATTATCACAAATACCAATCTTTTTAAGTAAATTTAGATTAATCATATATTCACTACTAAAAGCATATGATAATTCGCCAACACTTATACAAAAAACATTATCAAGATTTACATCACCATGCTTTAAAACAACATAATGATTAACATCATCATCACTTAATAAATCAAGTTTTTTATTTAAAACTTTATTAATATCATTACTATTAAAGCAAAGATTATCAATAAATGAATCCATCATATCACTATCAGGATTTAAATTATATAAACTCAATATTTTAAGAATTATACTATTACATATTTTAATATCCTTTTTATCTTTTATAATTAATAATATAGGATTATTATTATAATTAATAAAACTTTCTAAACGATAAAATAGTACATCATAATCGGAAAGTAAATTAATATTTAAATTAAAATATAATCTTAAAGCACCATCAACACATCCAACTTTAAATAATAATGAAGTTTCATAATAAAACTCATCACCAAACGAAGAGTGTTTTATATTAATCATACTATATTTACTAATAGTTCTTCTAATAGTTTCATACAAACACTTTAAATCATAACTTAAAGTAACAATTTTGTTTAAAAACTTTAGATCAATATCATCTTTTGTATACCTAATATTACTAATATCAAGTAAATAAATATCTTCTTTTATATTACTATTTGTTGTTTTAACTTTATACTTAGTTTTAACTTCATCTAAAATATTATTTTTATAATAATTTTTTATAATATCATTTTTATTTTGTAGCATCTTTAACTCCATTATCACTACTAATAATCATAGTTATAATAGATTGAATTGAATTTAAGAATGCAAATAAACTTGCTATTAAAAACATAATAGATACAAAGTTAAAAGAATAAAAAGCATTATAATAAGCAATAGTAAATATTATAGTAATAACATAATAAATAACATAAATAGGAGCAAAGAAATATCTCTTTTCATTTTTAAGCCTTTTAAACCAATAAATCAAAAAGAAAATAAACATTACTAATATCATAAGTAAGAATATAATACCTAATGGATTAGATTTAATAAATGAATAATACATTAATCTAAAAGCAAATAAATAGTTTTGAAAACCATACTTAACTTCAGATAAAATTCCAATTATATTTGTTAAAACAAAAACAAATATAAAAGATATAAATAAAATCACTTCGAGTTTAGCCATCTTCTTACTCATAATAAACTCCTCTATTTTAATAAATCTATCATTTTTACTTTATTATAATAAAAACCTTGGAAAACATTGCAATTTAAAGACTTAAAGAAATCAATTTGTTCTTTTGTCTCAACACCTTCACAAATAATTCTAAGATTTAATTCCTTTAATAAATTAACAATATTTCTTAAAATAATCTTAGAATTATCATTAAAATTAGTTAAGAAATCCTTATCAAGTTTAACAATATCAACGTAAGGACAAATCTTATTTAAAAGATTTAAACTAGAATATGCACTTCCAAAATCATCGATTGAGAAAGTAATACCATATGGTTTTAACTTAGTAATAAAGTTTATAATACTATCAAAATTATCAAAGAATAAACCTTCTGTAATTTCAAATTCAATACACTTGCCATCTATGTCATTAGTTTCAAGAATTTTAATAACATTTTCTAAAAAATCAGTACTTTCAAAATCAATCTTAGATAGATTTATTGAATATGGTTTTACATCAATATTCTTATTTTTACACTTTTTAATGTATTCACAAATCTCATGAATCATAAATATATCAAGTTCTTTAATAAATCCACATTCATTAAAGATTGGAATAAATTCACTAGGCATTAAAACATTATTGTTTCTATGCCATCTCACAAGAAGTTCACTTCCAATAATTTCATTACTCATACAATCATATTTATCTTGACTATATAACTTAAATTCATTATTTTCAAGTGCTTCTTCTTTGTATGACATAATAAGTTCTTTATAATAATATTTCTTTTCCATGTCTTCAACATAGAATATAATATTATCATCTTTCTTTAAAAATCCTAAAGAAATACTCATTTTTCTCAATATACTTCTTATATTATCATATATTTGTGACAAAGCAATTACACCAAAACTAATTTGTAAACTTTGACTCTTTTTAACGTTATTATTAATACTAATTAATAAAGAATTAAGTCTATTATAAGCTTCATCATCATCTTTAGCTTTAAAGAAAATAATAAAATCATTGTAATAAACTTTATAACAAACTTCATCATTATAAAACTCATTATTTAATAAATTAAATATCTTTTCTTTAATATCCTCAATATAATCAGTACCCTTAGCAATCATAATATCAGTAATATTTCTAATATTAAGTTGAGAACAATAGTATCCATCTTTATGTGTTTCAAAGAAAGCTTGAATATT
>JAEEJT010000037.1 GCA_016282055.1 Bacilli bacterium | reverse complement strand
TTAATATAAGAGGTAAAAGAATATGAAAATACAAAAAAATCAACTTAAAATCAAAAATTTTATATTTTTATTCTTTGCAGGAGTTATAAATGCCTTTGGTGTAACAATATTCTTATTTCCTGTAAGATTATATGATAGTGGTATATCTGGTATATCAATGCTACTTGATCAAATAACACCATCATATTTAACATTTTCTATATTTTTACTATTATTAAATATTCCAATATTCTTATTTGGTTTAAAGAAACAAGGACTTACTTTTACAATTTACTCTATATTTAGTATTATAATATATTCACTTTCAGCATTCTTTATTACAAATGTATTAAAAATTGATATTTCTACATCTTCTCCTCTTGCTGAAAATGATTTATTACTATGTGCTTTATTTGGTGGAGTTGTTTCTGGTATTGGTAGTGGACTTGCTATTAGATTTGGTGGAGCAATAGATGGAATAGATGTATTATCAGTAATATTTTCTAAAAAGCTTAACTTAAGTATTGGTAGTTTTGTTATGATATTCAATGCTATCTTTTATTTAATTTGTGGGATAGTAATAAAATCATGGATTCTTCCATTATACTCTATTGTAACTTATTTTATGGGATCAAAAACAGTAGATTATATTATTGAAGGTTTTGATAAATCAAAATGTGCG
Source organism: Bacilli bacterium (assembly GCA_016282055.1). Classification (GTDB taxonomy): domain Bacteria; phylum Bacillota_I; class Bacilli_A; order ML615J-28; family CAG-698; genus CAG-698. Next base: position 3,380 of record JAEEJT010000037.1, on the reverse strand, counting down.
ATGATTATTACAAATAATATTGATGAAGTAAGTAAAAAGATAAAAGAAAACTTTAAAGCAAGTGGAACAATAGTTAATGCTATTGGTGGTTACTCTAAAGATGAAAAGCATATTATCTATCTAATTGTTAATAGATTTCAAATCAATAAACTAAGAGAAATTGTTCAAGAAACAGATAAAGATGCTTTTATTTCTATACTAGAAGTAAGTGATGTAATAAAACAAAATATAATTAAACAAAAACAAAAAAAGGATGTGATTTAATCAATCACATCTTTTATATTATTTTATTACCATGTACAAATTTAGCAATTAGATGATTCTCATCTAAATTAAAGTATACTGCTTTTTCTAATCTATTTATTATAGAAAACTCATTAGGATTAGTATAGCCATTATCATCAATTACAACAATATCAGCATCATATCCTTTCATAAAAGATCCACACTTACCAAAGAATTTACCACCAGATAAAGTAGCTAGATAAAATCCTTCTTCAAATGTTAATCCTTTATAATTAGAATCAACGTATCTATAATACATCTTAGATGATTTTATTGCATCAACTATTTGTTTAAAAATAGATTCAGTTTCACCACCAGCAACATCACTTCCTAAACCAATATTTAATCCTAAATCTAAATATTTTTTAATTGGAGCAATACCACTAGCAACATTTAAGTTAGATGACGGACAGTGAGCAACAAATACTTGATTATCTTTTAATAATTTAATTTCTTCTTCATTTGAATAAACACAATGAGCCATAATAGTAGGTACTAATGTATTATCTTCATGAACCCTACCTAATAAGTTAAATCTATCATAAGCATCGCCATAGAATTTAGCATATGGTGTTAACTCTTTAACATATTCTATCTCAGAAGGGTTTTCTGATAAATGTGATTGAACAGCAGTTTTATAATCTTTAACAATATTTTTAAGTTCAAAAAGCATCTCATCAGTTACAGATGGAATAAATCTTGGTGTTACAATTGGTTTTGTGTTCTTATAATTTCTATTCTTACTTTCTAAAATCCAATTAATAGTTTCTGTTTTACTTTCTAAAGTTGTTTCTCTTAAATAATCAGGACAATCTCTATCCATATTTAATTTACCAACGTAACTAATTAAACCAGTTTTTTCCATTAAATCCATAAGAATTAATGAAGCATTTTTATGTCTTGTTCCAAAAATAGAAACTCTTGTTGTTGCTGATTTTTTCATTCTATTAGCAAAAACAGTATAATAGTCTAAAGCATATTTATCATCTTTATACTTTGCTTCTTCTTTAAATGTATATCTATCTAACCAATCAAGTAATTCTAAATCCATACCATTACCACGATATGAATATTGAGGAGCATGAATATGTAAATCAATCATGCCAGGCATAACTAGTTTATTTGTATAGTCATATAAAGTAAAATCTTTAAATTCACTTGGTAATACTTCATAAACACCTTCACAAATATTATTCTTAACAACTAAATAGCTATCTTTAAATGTTTCAATAGTATTTCTACTACTAGAATAACAAATATCACCTTTAACAACAAAATTATTTTCCACTTTAACCTCCACTATTATCATAATACCTATTAATTATAACATAAATTATTATTATTTAAAATGACAAAAGAAAAAAGATTGATATAAATATCAATCTTAAATTTCTAAAATAGATAAACGTTTAATGCCAATTGTATGTAATAATTTATACATTAAAATAAATAAACCTATTGCAATTGATAAAACAATTCCACCTACAATATATGGATTTAATCCTAATAAGATTATAGCAAAAATAGCTAGTAAGCCAATAATGGCTTCAAACAATATTGATGTAAGTATTGCGATCATTACTGGTTTTCCTTGTTTTACTACTTTTAAAGGATTATCATAATCAAATTTAGGTGAAAGTATATTTAGTAATAACCCAAAATAAGTATTGGCAAATATTAATAATACTCCACTTACTAATAACATTAATCCAATTATTATATTAGCTCCTACTATAATAATAGCTATTAAATACAATAATGCAAAAGGAATACAGAATAAACATAAATTCATTAAACATTTAGCTTTAATAACTTCTTTTTCAGTTATTGGACTAGATTTAATAATCCAGAATGATTTACCCTCAAGTGAAATTCCTGATGTTGTTGTTGAAACCATTGTAGAACATAATAGAAATCCATAAAAGAAACCAATTTCAATAAAACCAGGACCTAAAACAGTAAATTCTTTTATTGATGCACTATTAATAATTATTGCAACGAAAGCAATAATTAACATAATACTTCCTGAGAATAAATTCATAACCATGCTTGGACTAGAAGTAATAACTTTAAAATCTTTAATCATGATAGATGCTATAGAACTACGACTCATATAATCTTTATCGGTTATTTTTTGTTTAACTTTACCTTCAGTATTTACTAAATGAGAATTAGCAAATTGATAGCATTTTGCTGCTATTAATATAAATATAGAAATAGAAGCAATACTAGTTAATACATAATATAAATAACTCAATAAATTTTCACTAATTAAAGCATCGTTTAACCATTTAAATATTATAATCTTATCAGTAATACCAGCAACAACTGAAAATAAATTATTTTCAGTAGACATTGACCATGATAAAATCATAATCAAAGCAAAGAACAAAACATAACCTATTAGAACAACTACATTTTTAATTTTCTTAGGGATTGGAATAAAACCTAATAAGAATGCTATTATTCCAGTTACAGCCATTGGAATTAATGGAATAAATAACAAACAAGCAAGAGACATCAAAATTAAGATAATATCAACACCAACAACTAAAACAAATGCTATATTTGTCGCAATAATAATTGATGATGTAATTAAAAAGTTAAATAAATATAAACTAATTAATTTAACACTAACTATTTCAACATTTTTAATAGGTAAAGTAATTAAAGTCTCATAATCTTTTGTTTTAAAAATATAAGTATTACTCTTTGTAATATTACTAAAGAAAGTAGAAAAAACACAAATAATAGTTATAAACTTTATAAAACCATAAGCATCGCCCATTATCATAAAAGATTCTAAATATATAAACATATAGAATGTAATAATAGCAAGTATTAATAAATATAATAATGGAATAAAATATAAAAGATTATGATCTTTTTTCTTATTGAACTTATTAAAACCAAAATTATTAATAATAGTATATTTTAATAATACAAAGAAATTACTCATTATACTAACTCCAAGAATGCATCTTCAAGTGATTTATCACCTTTAACTTCATCCATAGTACCAGTTGTAATGATTTCACCATTCTTAATAATAGCAACTTTATCACATAATCTTTCAGCAACATCTAATACATGAG
>JAEEJT010000036.1 GCA_016282055.1 Bacilli bacterium | reverse complement strand
GGAGCTGATATTAAAGTATTAGCTGGTGATAGTGAGTTAAATCAATATCCTATATATATTGAAATTGAGAATAATTATTATCCTGTTATTAATGGTTTATGTAGAATAAGAAATCTTGTTCATAATTGTAAATATGATTATCAAGTATATTATAAGAATAATGATGAATATATTTATACTAATGAATGTGGTAGTTTTAAAACATATAAGGTTCCACCTACATATCTTGGTTTAACATTAGAAGAAACGGAAGATGAATTTATTTTTACTGTTCATTATATTGATTTTGATGAAAATGGAAATCTTGGTCAAATGGAACTACATGTTAATGGATATGTTACATATTTTAATGATGGCGTTTGTCATTTAAGTAAATCAATTTATGGTAAGTATTTAATTTCTTTAGAGACTACTTATTTATATTTTATAGATGGTTTATTAATTAGTAAAACTGATATTAATCCTCTATATTTTAGATTAAATTAATATTGAAAAATTAAAAATTAGAAGGTTTTATACCTTCTTTTTTTAATTTAAAAAAATGTTATAAAATGTGTAGATAAAATATGATAAATATGGTACAATTATTGTAATATTAAGGTGCAAGAAAATGGATAATGTTTTTGAAAATTTATTAAAAACAATTAAATATGATAAAACTGCTTCTATGGAAAGTGGTAAGGTTTCTAACTGCTCTTATGATGTTGTTAATAAGGAGTTATCTTTAACAATTGTCTTTGATAATATTATTCCAGTTAAAGAAATTGCTACATTAAATAATTTAATTAAAACAAGTTTTTTAAAGAGTGATACAGCAAAAGCTGTAAATATTTTATATGAATATAATAATAAAGAGATGAATACTACTTTACTTAAAGAATACTATGAATATATAGTTTCTGCTTTAAAGGAAAAGAAGATTGTGTATAGATCTCTTGATAGTTTTAGTGTTGATTATGAAACTAATAGAATAAAACTATTTATTGGTAAAGGTAATGATGAAGCTATTGTAAAACCATTATTTGATATGGTTAAAAAGAGCTTTCAAAATCTAGGAATTAATTTCGTTGATTTTGATGTTGTTGTTGATACATTGATTTTACCTGTTGAAGATAATATTAAGATTAGTAAAGAAGAGGATGTATTAGTTGCTATTGAAACTAATACAAAACCTGTTAAAACTGCAACTACTGAAGCTAAGAAAGAAAAAACTTATAAGATTCGTAATCAACAAAAGATTAATGGTAAAGTTTCTCCTATTTCAAGTATTCCTATGACTGAAAGTGAGAGAATTGAATATATTCAAAAACATGGATCTTGTAATTTTGTTATTGTTGGTATTGTTTCTAACATGGAAATTAAAGAAACAAAGACAGGATATATTATTTATAATTCTACTGTTAGTGATGAAACAGGTTCTATTCGTATTATGACATTTATTAATGCTGAAAAGAATGGTATTGATAGAAAATTCTATGAAGAGAGAGCTTGTAATGGTTGCAAGGTTAGAGTTTATGGATATGCTGAACTTGATAAATATAGTCAAGATATTACTTTAAAATTATTAGATATTATTTCTAATGGTAAAGAAGAAAAAGAAAGTAAAGTTGATGATGCTCCTGTTAAGCGTGTTGAATTACATGCTCATAGTAAGATGACATTCTTAGATTCAGTTCTTGATATTGCTGATTATGTCAAACGTGGTATTGAATATGGACATAGAGCTTTAGCTTTAACTGATAAGAATACTGTTCAAGGCTTAGGTGAATTCTTACATGAATTACAAGGTAGTAAGAGTAATATTCTACCTATTTATGGAATGGAAGCAAGTTTCGTTGATGAAGATAAGATGAAACTGGCTTTTGATGTTAATAAGGGAGATGAGGATATTGATTTGAAATCAAGTAGTTACGTTGTACTTGACTTTGAAACTACTGGTTTTTCTCCTAATTATCAAGAGATTATTGAGATTGGTGCTTGTAAAGTATTAAATGGTCAAATAATTGAAGAGTTTTCATCTTTTGTTAATCCTCGTAAGAAAATTAGTGAACGAATAACAAGACTTACTAGTATTACTAATGATGATGTTAGAAATGCTCCATTTTTAGAAGATATTTTACCTAAGTTTGATGAGTTCTGTAAAGGTTCAATTTTAGTTGCTCATAACGCAGAGTTTGATAGTAAACACTTATATCATGGATTAAGAAGATTGGGATTATATGAAAAGAATTATCCTTTTATTGATACATTAGCTGTTGCTAGAGCACGTTATAATAAGAAACTTAAAAAGTATGGACTTGATGAATTGTGTAAAGCATTTGGAGTTGTTAATGAACATCACCATAGAGCTTGTGATGATGCTAAGGTTACAGCACTTATATTTATCAAGATGCTTAATGATTTTTATACTGATGGAATTACTAATTATAATCAAATTAATAGTTGTATTAATTTAGATGATAGATTTAAATATGTTCATCCAAGTCATTTGACAATTCTTTCTAAAAATAGAACTGGTCTAGTTAATCTAAATAGAATTGTTACTGATAGTAATACTAATCATTTCTTTAGAGGACCAAGAACAATAAAGAGAATTCTTGATACTTATAGAGATGGTCTATTAATAGGTAGTAGTTGTTTCCATGGTGATGTATTTGAAACTGCTTTAAATGATACGTATGAAGATTTGCTTAATGTAATGGATTATTATGATTATATCGAAGTTCAACCAGTTGAAGCTTATAATTATATAATGATTCAAGAAGATATTGATAAAGAAGAAATTCAAAATTTAATTGAATTAATAATAAAAGCTGCAAAAGAAAAAGGAAAATTAGTTGTTGCAACAGGTGATGTTCATGAATTAAATCGTGATGATAGTATTTATCGTAAGATGATTTATTCTAAACCATTAATCGGTGGTGGTATTCATGAATTTAATGGATTAGATAATATTCCTGTTACATACTTTAGAACAACTAATGAAATGCTTCAAGAGTTTAGTTTCCTTGATGAAAAACTTGCATATGAAATTGTTGTTACTAACACTAATATTATTGCTGACATGATTGAAAAATATAATTTATTCCCTGATAAATTATATGCACCAGGTGATGATTTTATGGCTAAGTTTGGAGTTCCGTCTGCAAAACAAGCTGTAAGAGATATTACTTATCAAGTTGCTAGAGAAAAATATGGTGAAAAGTTACCACAAATTATTGAAGAACGTGTTGAAAAAGAATTAAATAGTATTATTGGTCATGATTATGGATCAATTTATTATATTGCATATTGTCTAGTTCATCATTCTATGGAAGCTGGATATGTTGTTGGTAGCCGTGGATCTGTTGGTTCTAGTTTGGTTGCTACATTTATGAGAATAACTGAAGTTAACTCTCTTGCTCCTCATTATTTATGTCCTAAGTGTAAGTTTAGTGCATTTAGATATACTAATGATGAGATTAAAAAATATAACCCAACAAAAGAAGAACTTGATTTACAAGAAGTTTTACAACAATACAATTGTGGTATAGACTTACCTAAACGTACTTGTCCACATTGTGGAGCTGAGATGATTGGTGATGGATATAATATTCCTTTTG
>JAEEJT010000035.1 GCA_016282055.1 Bacilli bacterium | reverse complement strand
ATAAATAACTCTAAAAACACAAACACCAAATATCGACACAAACATTGGCTCTTTCGAGTATCCTATACCTCGAAGAATACACACCATTACATCCATTATACCACATAAGAAATATGGTAAACAAAGGTAGTGTAATCTAATATAACCAACATCAATCTCATCTAATACTTTAGTATAAATATAAAGTATATTTTTACCAAATATAAATATTGGTATACCAACAATAAATGCAAACATACATACTATAATTAAAGAATATGTTGTTGTTTTCTTAATGTTTTGTTTATTCTTAACTCCATAGTTTTGACTTGCAAATGCTAGTGCTGCATGATAAACAGCATTCATAGAAGTATAAACAAATCCTTCAACAGAAGAAGCTGCCGCATTTCCATTTATTACATAATCAGGATATTTATTAACTGTAGATTGAATTATTACATTTGAAATAGAGAATAATGATGATTGGATTCCAGCAGGAATTCCAATTTTTATTATTTCTTTTAATTCTTGTTTATCTATTTTTAGTTTATTAAATCTAAATTGATAACTCTCTTTTGTTTTATATAGTGTTATCATCATTAGTGTTGCTGAAATTATTTGACTAATAATTGTAGCTAAAGCAACACCAGCTACACTCATCTTAAATACAATAACAAATAATAAGTTTAAAAGAACATTTATTAGACCTGCTATCATTAAGTAGTATAAAGGTCTTTTAGTATCTCCTACAGCTCTTAAAATAGCTGCTGTAAAGTTGTATAGCATATTAAATGGTAATCCAATAAAATATATTTTTAAATATACTTGGGATAAAACCAAATCATTGTGCATTAAAAGAAGAAGATCTTTACAAAATATAAAACCAAATAGACCCAAGAAAACTCCAATCATAATACTTATTACAATTGATGTATGAACTACATTTGATACTCTTTGGTTTTCTTTTGCACTATAGAGTTTAGCAAGTAAAACATTTGTTCCAACAGATAAACCCATAAATAAGTTTACAAGTAAATTTATTAAAGGTCCTGTTGCTCCTACTGCACCTAATGCATATTCATCATTACTAAAGTTAGAAACAACGATTAAATCTGCTGCATTATATAATAATTGTAATATTCCCATTAATGCTAAGGGAATAGAAAATTTTATTATCTTTAGAAATAGATTTCCAGTGGTCATATCTATTTCATACTTATTTTTCTTTATAGTATTATCCATATAATCACCAAGTTTATTATACTCTTTTTTTAGAAATAATCAATTGTCTTTATTAAAAGAATAATGTATAATAATTAAGAGGTTAAATTATGAAAAATATAAGGTCAATATCACAATTTTTGAAAAGAAATTGGTATAAATATCTAATTGCTATTGCTTTAAGTGTTGCTATAATATACCTAGATATTTTAAAGCCTGTTTATATTGGTGATGCTATAGATGAAATTGGTCTAAAGACAATTACTTATAATAGTGCTATAAATATATTTCTTATTTTAATTATTGTTTTTTTTAGTAAATATATTGTTCAAGTTATAAAAAATATTCTTATGGCTAATTTATTTCATAAATTATATTATGAAATAAGAATAAGATATATGGAATCACTTCTAAAACAAGATGAGATTTTCTTTAATGAACATCATCCCGGTGATTTAATGACAAGAGCAACTGGAGATACATTTCAAATGGCTAATGTATCAACTCATTTGATTATTTCTTTAGTTAATGTTTTTATTGCTTTAACGATGACATTCTTAAAACTTATTTCTATGAATGTTTTAATTACAGTTTTTTCTATATCTGTACTTCCTATTATATTTATTTTTGTTTCTATCTTAAGAAAAAAATCAATGAAAAGTTGGAAAGTTGTTAGAGAAAAAGAATCTAATCTATCTGATTCTGCAATGGAAGCAATTCAAAATGTTAGAATGATTAGATCATATGTGATTGAAGATAAAAGTGAAGAAAAGTTAACTAATGCTGCAACAGATTGTTATAAGACATGGAAAAAGCATATATTAATTAATTCATCATTTGGACCAACATTTAGATCTATTGTTGGAGTAAGCCATATAATTGCTTATTCTTATGGTATTTATTTAATATTTAATAATCAATTTTCTATTGGAGATTTAATTACATTTAACTTGTTGTTAGCTCAATTTGCTTCTCCAGTATCTCAATTAGGTAATCAAGTTGTAAGGTTTTTCCAAAGTAAAATTGGTTTTGATAGAGTATGTGAAGTTTTAAATAATACTCCCGCAATTATTGATAAAGAGAATAGTTTACATATTTCAAACTTTGAAAGAATTGAATTTAAAGATTATTCATTTAAATATCCTAATACTGATGTTAATGTATTACATGATATTAATTTAACAATTACTAATGGTAAATCATTAGGAATTGTAGGTAAAACTGGTAGTGGTAAAACAACATTAATAAGACAATTATTAAGAAAATATAAATTAGATACTGATAATTTATTATATAATGGCATTAGTGTTAATGAATATTATAAAGAGGATATAAGAAGACTTATTAGTTATGTTCCTCAAGAACATCAATTATTTGCAAGAACAATTAAAGAAAATATTGAATTAGGCAGTAATATTAATCATTCTATTGATTTAGAATATGCTACAAAAATGGCTTGTTTTGATGAAGATGTTAATGAATTTGATGATAAATATGATACACTTGTTGGCGAATATGGTGTTACTTTATCTGGTGGTCAAAAGCAAAGATTGTCTATTGCTAGAGCTTTTATGAAAGATAGTGACATCTTAATTCTTGATGATTCATTGAGTGCTGTTGATGGAACTACTGAGGCTAAGATACTTAAAAATATAAAAGAAATCAGAAAAAACAAGACAAATGTTATTGTTTCTCATAGATTGACTGCTGTATCAAGTTGTGATGAGATTATTGTATTAGATAGTGGAAAAATAGTTGAAAGAGGCTCACATAATGATTTAATGCAGTTAAAAGGATGGTATTATAATCAATATATTATCCAAGAATCGGGAGGTGAAAAGAATGAATAATAACTCTCGATATAAGGAAAGTTTACAACAAAAATATTCTAATTATTCTATTTCTAAAGTCTTAAAAAGAATATTTAAATATGCTTTAAAACAAAAATATTTGATTATTTTATCGTTTATTTTCTTGATAATTTTTTCCTATTTAGAACTTTTACAACCAAAGCTAATAAATGATATTTTAGATAATCATTTATTAGGTGTTCAAACTACTTATGTTGAATCTGATAAAGGTATAAGTTATAAAGGAAAGAATTATGTTAAAAGCGATGAAGTTGATGAATCTGTAATATCACTTGTGTATTATGAAAATAGTTATTATGTTTGTTATGGTGATATTGATAATTCAATAATTGAAAGAATTAGTGATAATACTTTATATACAATAGATAATAATTATGTTTGTTATAAACTAGATAATAATGAATTAAAATTATTTTATTTTAATGAGTCAAGTGCTATTGTAAGATTGCTTATTTATTATGGTTTATTAACTATTGTTATATTATTATTCTCATATTTAAGTAATGTTGTTATGACATTAATTGGTAATAAATTAAGTTTACATATTAGACAAGATGCATTTAAAAAGATTAATAGATTACCTCTTGATTATTTTACAAAAGAACCGAGTGGTAAGATTGTTACAAAGATAATTAATGATATTGATGGAGCCGAAAGTTTATTTACTGTAATAACTGATATTATTAAATCAATTATTTCTCTTGTGATGGTTTATATAGCTTTATTTAGAATTAGTGTTAAATTATCTTTATTAACATTTATTTTCTTCCCATTTGTTATTTTATGGATGACGATTTATAGAAAATTTATTAATAAATATTATCATAGAATAAGAGAAATGAATTCTATAATTAATGCTAATATGTCGCAATACGTTAATGGTATGAGCGTTATACAAGAGTTTAATAAAGAAGATACTATGTATAAAGAATATGATGATTTACTTGATACAAATTATCATAATAAGATGAAAAGCTCAGCTATTTCATCTACATTTGGTGGACAGTTATTATTATTTGTTCAAAACATTTTAGTTTCTATTGTTATTTATTACTTTAGTTTACAATTCTTAAATAAAACTAGTGAACTAACTGCAGGTTTAATTTATTTATATATAAATTATATTGGTAAAGTAATGGCACCTATTGAAAGTATATTTAGTGATTTAAATACTTTAGAAGATAGTTATGTAGCTAGTTGTAGAATATTTGATTTACTTGATGAAGAAGAGGATAAATATTTAGGATTTAATGAAAGACCTAATTTAGATGGTGATATTAAATTTGATCATATTACTTTTAAATATGATACTGTTCAAGTATTAAATGATGTAACATTAGATGTTAAAGGTGGAAGTTTTATTGGTATTGTTGGTAAAACTGGTAGTGGTAAATCAACTCTGATGAATTTACTTTTAAGGTTTTATGACATTGAAAATGGTAATATTTACATTAATGGAAAAGACTTTATGGACTACACTAAACAAGAAGTAAGAAGTAATATTGGTTATGTTTTACAAGAACCTGCTATTTTTAGTGGTACTATTAAATCAAATATTGTTTTAGATAAAGAGTATTCTGATAAAGAAGTAGAAGATGTTTTAAGATTAATTGGAGCAAATAAGTTTATTGATGGATATAAAGATGGTATTAATACTACTCTTGAATATCTTGGTGGAAACTTATCAACTGGTGAAAAACAATTAATTAGTTTTGCAAGGATTTTATTACGTGATCCAAGGATTGTTATTCTTGATGAAGCTACTGCGAACATTGATACTGAAACGGAATTATTAATTCAAAATGCTTTAAAAGTTATTTCTAAAAATAGAACAACATTTGTTATTGCTCATAGATTATCAACAATTTATAATGCGGATAACATTGTTGTATTTGATAGTGGAAGAATTGTTGAACAAGGTAAACATAATGAGTTATTATTAAAAAATGGACTATATAAATCCATGTATGATAATCAATATAATAAAGGATAATTTTTATAATTATCCTTTTATTTTTTGTCTATTTATATAGGAAATTTTCAAATGAAAAAAATATGAAGTTTTTATTAGTATCAAAAAAAGCTCAATTTATTGTCATTTTTTTGTTATCAATTTGTCACATAAGATGTGCTAATATAGGTTTATAGTATAGGAACAAAAATCTAGCGAATTACAATCTTATACTAAATATTTTATTGTGAGGTATTTATTATGAAAAGATTAAAACTATTAAATTTCTTAATAATTTCAATTTGTTTTACTCTGTTCATTTTCATATCGATGAATAGCAAAGTAAATGAGAATTTAGTAAATGCAGCTACGATTGAAAGACAACCATATTCAGTTGTTACTGCAAATCAAAATACTACATATGATATGAATTTAACTGTATATAATTATAAATATGTAGTAAATTATGACATTGTAACTTATAATGGAGAAAATGGTGTTATTATAAATAGTATATCATTTAGTCCAAATTATAAAGATTACTATTATGTTCACTATTATGGTTATGGTTATGGTAATAGTAGAAACTATTATCCTGAATATGGTTCTAATAGTGATGCAAATTCGTTTGCCATAATGAATAATTTAACAGCTTATATGTTTAGACGTTATGCTGAACAAGGTAGATGGACTGATGGTAGTAGTGGATTAAACGCTACATTTACTGCAAACTATGAGCAAAGTTATACTAATCCAACTTCAGTTGGAGGTTATCTAGCTAAAGAAAATAGTGTATGTCGAGTAAGTAATCTTAGTATGCCAACACAAATAAATGGATATGATGTTCTTGGATTTAATGATAATTTTGTAATTAATAATCCTAATGAAACTAATCCGGTTAAATATTATGGTACTTATATAACTGCTCGTGATTATTTACGTGTAGTTGAGTTGAGTACAACTTTACAAATTACTGATGATTTCACTATTGATCTAACAGATTTAAAAATTAAATATATAAATACAAATAATAATTTATTTAAATATTATTTAACTAATATGGATTTTGAAGTAAATTATGATTTTACTTTAAAAAATCTAAAGAGTTTTACTGGTCCATTAAATTTTGCTGGACCAAGCCTAAGATTAAGTTCTCTTGTTAATACAGATTATGTAATTAATTGTCAAGGTGACTTAATATTTGGAGATGATCTTGAACAACTAAGCGATGTTAATACTGTTAAGATTAATGAGTGTAATGGTTTAGTTGTTGGAGCGAATTCATTTAAAGAATTAAGCATTTCTAATTTCACATGTACTACCAATAGTGATGTAACTATTGGAAGTAATGCATTTAATGGTTGTACAAGTCTTGAAAAGTTCCAATGTACAAATACTGAGGACCCATTGATTATTGAAGATCATGCGTTCTATAATTGTACACTTCTTGAGAAATTTACTTTTACTGATAGTGATTCTTTAAGAGAAATTGGAGCATATGCATTTTATAATTGTTCAACACTAAGTAGTTTTAATTTAGGTTTCCAATTAACAACTATTGGTGATTATGCATTCATGAATTGTTCAACAATTGAAACTGCAGTTTTCCCAGATACTTTAGTTAATGTAGGTACTGGATGTTATGAAGAGTGCATTAAACTTATCAATATTTTGTATAGTGCACCTGTCCTTGGAAATAGAATGTTTTATAATTGTAATTCGCTAGTAGTTATAAATCTAAATAGTCAAATAAGAACAATTCCAGATTATTGCTTCTATAATTGTTCTAATATAACAGATATTTTCTTAAATGATGCCATTACTTCAATTGGCGATTATGCTTTTTATAATAATAACTTAAGTTCAATCATTATTCCAGATGCTTGTACTAGTATTGGTAATTATGCTTTTTATAATTCAGGTAGTGCAAATACTCTAGATTTAAGTAATGTTGAAACTATTGGTAATTTTGCTCTTAGCAATTGTTCAAATATTACAAATGTAGTTATACCATCTACAATTAGTTATATTGGTAGTTATGCATTTAGTAATTGTATGAAACTTGCAACTTTCGTATTTGAAGGTGATTATTTATCAGTTGGATTATTAAAAGATAATACAGCTTTAACTTCTATTACATTTAATAATGCTGCTGTAATTACTGAAATTCCTGATGAATGCTTTATGAATTGTTCTAAAGTTAGTGATTTTGAATTCTTAACAACAGAATCAAATAACTTAACAACAATTGGTGCTTATGCATTCTATAATACTGGAATTACAACTTTACATTTAACAAAGAATGAAGATACAATTGGTGAATATGCATTTAGTAAGAGTGATAAATTAACTACTGTTAACATAAATGTTAAGAATATAAGTAGTCATATGTTCTATGAATGTACTGGACTTACTACTTTAACAATTGGATCTAATGTTAATAATTCTAGTGCCGTTGGTGCACTTGAAAGTAGTGAATGGGTAGTTAAACCTTATGCATTTAGTGGATGTACAAGTTTAACTAATGTAACACTTAATAATAATGTATTAGGTGATTACATGTTTAATAATTGTGTTATTCTTGAGACAATTATTATTCCTGAAGTTTGTGAATATATTGGAGTTAATGTATTTGATGGATGCTCTTTATTAAGAAGTGTTGAATTAAGAAATGATTTCTTAAACTCTAATATGTTTAATAATTGTTATGCATTAAAAGAAATAAATATTGTAAATCTAACTGAAATTGCTGATTATGGATTTACTGGTAGTAAGATTGAAAGCATTATTTTACCAAGTACTCTTGAAAGAGTTGGTACTTATGCATTCTATAATTGTCCAAATCTTAAAACAGTTACAATCAATAATGATACTATTTCAGATTACATGTTTAAAGATTGTATTTCTCTTGAGGCAATTGTTATTCCAAGTTGTGTTGTTAATGTTGGTGTAAACTGCTTTGAGGGTTGTACAAGTTTAAAAACAGCTACTTTAAATAATAGTAAATTATCTGATAATATGTTTAAAGGTTGTAGCCAATTAGGATCTAATGTTAATTACACATTAGAGATTGGTACTAATCTTGCTACTATTGGAACAAATGTATTTGAAAATTGTACTAATTTGTATAAAGTAAATTATTCAAGTAATACAATTGGATATGAGATGTTTAAAAATTGTGCTAATTTACATGAAGTTATTATTAATGATACTGTTGTAACAATTAATGATTATTGCTTTAGTGATTGTATTAATTTATATAATGCAACAGTTGAATCAGTAACAACATCTGATTATATGTTTAATAATTGTATAACATTATCAAGAGTAGAATTTGGTGAAAATTTTAGAACATTAAATCCTTATACATTTAATAATTGTACAAGTCTTTCAACTGTCTTATTTAATGAAGATTTAGTTGAGATTGGTGAATATGCATTTAGAAATTGCTCAGGTATAGTTGAAATAGTTATTCCTGTTAGTACTCAAACTATTGAAGAAAATGCGTTTAATGGTTGTAGTAGTTTACAAAATATTCAATTACCATTCATTGGTCATGAAAGAATAACTTCTACAGAGTTAACTAAAGAAGGATTATTTGGTTATATCTTCGGTACTGATGAATATACAGGCAGTAAAGAAATTACAATTGCGTTAGGTGAAGAAGAAGATTATGTATTCTATGTTCCACTTAGCCTAAGACAAGTAATTCTTAAAGATCAAGAATATATTTGTGATTATGCTTTCTTTGATTGCACAATGTTAACTGCTATTGTATTACCAAATTGTTTATTAGAAATTGGTGATTATGCTTGCTTACAATGTGGTATAACTAATTTATCTATACCAAGTGGTGTTACAAGTATTGGCGTTGAAGCATTTAAAGATTGTAGCAATTTATTAACTGTAATTAACTATAGTCCTTGTATGAGTGTTGGAATGTTTAAAAACTGTACTAGTCTTGAAGAGGTTGAAACTCTTTACATTACAACAGTTCCTGAATATGCATTTTATAATTGTACAGGTTTAGTTACTGCTAACTTAAATCCTAATATTAACACTAATTATTTAGGATCAATTGGTGATTATGCATTCTATAATACTTCATCTTTAGTTACTGTTAACTTGAATGAATCATTAACAACTATTGGTGATTATGCATTCTCTAATTCAGCATTAACATTATATGCTGTTCCTAAGAAATTAGTTTCTATTGGTAATTATGCATTTAACAATTGTGATAATATTATTCATTTAAATTGTTTTAATGAATTAGTTACAATTGGAAATTATGCATTCTATGATTGTGATTCTTTAGAAGAAGTAACAATTAATCAAGATATTGAAAACTTAGGCGAATGTATCTTTAAAGATTGTGATAGTTTACATACTGTTACAATGTTAAATGATTACGTTGGTCTTGAGATGTTTAGAAATTGTAACAGTTTACAAAACTTAATTATTGGTAGTGTAAAGACTATTGATAATTATGGATTTGCTGATTGTAGTTTGTCTGAACTTACTTTACCAGATTCAATTGAATCTATTGGTAACTATTCATTCTCTAATAATGATAGTTTAACTACAGTTTATATTAATGCAAATTGTAATACTGTAGGTGATTATGCATTTAGTGATTGTGATGTATTAACTGATGTAACTATGGATAATCAAGTTATTGGTAATTATATGTTCTATGATTGTGACGTATTAGTTAATTTAGTATTAAATAATACTGTTTCTATCTATAGTTATGCTTTTGCTGGAACAAGTATTACTCATACTGATTTTCCTAATACACTTAGTTATATTGGAGAATATGCATTTACAAATTCTATATTTGAAGATGTAGTAATGACAAATACTAATTTATCAGTTGATGATTATGGATTTACTGATGCTGATAGTTTATCATACGTTGAAATTAATGCTTACGAGTTAGGTGATTATTCATTCTTTGATTGTGAAGCATTATTTGAATTAAAACTAGCTAATTGTCAAACAATTGGTAATTATGCATTTAAAGATTGTGAAGTTTTAAATAAAGTTTATATTCCAAAATGTGTAACAATTGGTGATTATGCATTCCAAAATTGTATTGGTTTAGTTGATATTAGATTCTATGATGACTTAGATACAATTGGTGAAAGAGCGTTTGATTCTTGTACTTCACTTACTAATATTAATTTTGGTGAAGGTGTTAGAGAAATTAAAACTTATGCTTTTACTAATAATACAAGTCTAGAGATTGTTGTTTTACCTAATTCATTACAAGAAATGGGCAAAAATGTATTCTGGAATGTTCCTGTTTCAAGTTTAACTATTCCATTTATTGGAAAGAATAGAACAGTAAGTGGAGCTACAGAAAATTCTGATAGAAGATATAAAGAACTTACTGAACAATACTATGGTCAACATCATTTAGGTTGGATATTTGGTTCAACTATGTACTATACTGAATCAAAAAATGCTCAACAACAATATAGTGCTGGTTATTGCGGCTCAGGATATAGTATAGGTTGGAATGATGCTAATGAACAATTAGGATATACATATGGTTCTAAATCAGTAAGTAATACATCAATATCTTATGGATATAATGGTTATTATGATTACTATACATATAATCATAATTTCCTATATACTTCTGGTTTTGAAACTGTAAGTTATTATGAGGCTAAATATACTAATAACTATAGATTACATGATAAATTTTATGTTTCTATTTCTATTTGGCCAGTTAAATCTGGATGGTATCCAGGATATAGTAGAAGTGCTTCAATTAATTTTGATTGTCATGAATTTATTCCTGGTGAGACTAGATTATATATTCCAACAAGTTTAACTAAACTTCATATTACTGATGATCCTACTGTAAGAAGTGAGGCTCTTGTAAATTGTACAAGTTTAACTGATGTTATTATTTCCGATAATACAACTGTAATGCAAAAAGATATATTTAAAGGTTGTACTTCATTAGTTAGATTAACAGTTCCATTTGTTGGATATTCTAGAGTAAATAATACTCAAGAAGATCAAAATAAATATGCATTAAAATATAATTTTAATAGAGAGTTTGTTGAAAATAGTTTAGTTGTTACTATTACAGATAGTACTCATATTAATCAATATGCTTTTGATAAGTGTCCTAATTTAGTAAATGTTAATTTAAATAATAAAGTTGTTGAAATTGGTACATATGCATTTAAAGGATGTGTGAATATGGAATCTATTATAATTCCTGGTTCTATTTTAAACATTGAATCCTATGCATTTAGTGAATTAAAATTAACAAGTATTATTTTAATTAATGGTATTACAAAGATTGGTGATTATGCATTCTATAATTGTACTGATTTTTCGAATATTAGATTCATGTATAACACTAAGACAATAAAATATGAATATATTTCTAATAATGTTTATAAAGAATATATTAATGATGTTGCTACAGGTAAATATATCTGTGCTGGTGTTGATAATCTTATTCATACAGATGATGATTTAGAAAATGTATGTTTAGCTAATGAAAGATTCTATCTATATGAAGAAGATGGAACTTATTATGGATGTGGCGATGATGGTCTTTTAGGAACTAGTGATGATGTTCATTATGATCTTGTAAGTGATGATGAATCAGAGTATTTCAATGGTTCTGTTGTAAGAGAAGATTATGAATATCAATTAAATAGTTATAAGGAACATACACTTCCTGATACTGTTACTGAAATTGGTATTAGTGCTTTTGATGGTTGTACATCTTTAACTATCATGAATTTAAACAATGGTTTATTAACTATTAAAGATAGAGCATTCCATAATACTGGTTTAATTAATATTACTTTACCATCTAGTGTTACAACTTATGGTACTGAAACATTTGCTGATAATGATTCATTAACTTCTGCAACAATTAATTCAGTTGTTAATGGTACTTATATGTTTAAAGATTGTGACAATTTACTTGAAGCTAATATCGTTGAAGATACAGCATCTATTAATGAAGGATGCTTCTATAATTGTACTAAACTTGCTGTTGTTCATTTTATTAGTCATACTTTAACTGCTGTTAGATACAATTTACCATTTGGTTATGAAGATATTCAATCTAGTGGTTATTTATCTCAAATTCAATTAGTATTATTTATGTTAAATAATTCTTATGAAACATTTAAAGGTTTTGATAATGAAGAAAATACAATTGATGATTATTATGTAGATGGTACTGATACTTATATTATCGGTGTTGATAAGATTGCTGGTACTGAAGATGATATTTTAGTTATTATTCATGGTGATAATTATTATATTGCTTTAGGTTATAATTTATATCAATTAATGGCAATCAATTATGAAGATGAAGCAATTACATATACAACTGTATATTGTGCTGGTGATGATTTAGAGTTATCTAGTGATGACTTTGTTGTTACTGAATATTCAGTTGAAGGTGATGTATATTATAAAGATGGTAATTTATATCACGGATTAGATGAAAATGATAATTTAACTTCATCTATTACAAATTTATATGTTGTAATTGATGATGTTAAGTATAATTTAATATTCCAAGATGATTTAGT
>JAEEJT010000034.1 GCA_016282055.1 Bacilli bacterium | reverse complement strand
GGTGGTTAGGACAAATCATATATCCTGTATCAAAAGGAATATTTTCATATCCTGAAGCAATAACTTTACAATGAGCCTTCTTTGTTATTGTCATAACAATATCTCTTGCAACATCATATTTATCTTGAAGAGATAATTCTTTGTTCTTTAAACTCTTCTTCATCTTATGTCTTATTCTTAAAACAAGAGGAATATGTAATAATATTGAAAGAATAAATCTAAACATTTTGTTCCACCACTATCTCTTTCTTCTCAATTCTTCGTGTTAAAACAAACATTAAGACAAAGCATATAACGCCTAATATTATTCCAACAATTAATTGCCCATTGCTATATGAAAAATTAGGATTATCAATAACACATTTTTTTATAACAACAAATGGAGCAACAAGAACAAAAGCAAAGCTTGCAAAATTGCATTCATTGTTATACTTTTTAACTAACATTTTAATAAGTTTAGATAATAAGAATGCACCTATTCCATAACCAACTAAATATGTTCCAAGAACAATTAAATTATGTAATATATTACTAAAATCAAAGATATGAGCAATTAAACCAATTAAAGCATTATAATATCCTAAAGATAATAATAATACAGCAAAATCAACTCCTGGAATAACTAATGTTGATGATGTAAAAACACCAATAAAGAATAATATTATTAAGTCAAAAACATTCATATTATCAAAAGAAACTTGTTCTGTTTTAATTACAAAAAACGAAAAGGATAATAACAATAACAACACACTGACAATAGTTATCCAACAAGATATTTTCTTAAGGCCCGGCTTTAAATCACAAGCCATCTTTGGCATACCACCGAATATAAATCCAAGTATTGCTGTAATGATAACAAGTGGATATATTGAATAAATAGTATCAATAAGATACGAACCTAAAAATCCACCAGTAAAATATCCAAGCATTAGAAATATTAAAAATAAAGCGCTTCTTCTAAACTTATTAAATAAATTACTAATAGCATCAATCATAGGATGATAAACATTAACCTCTAATGCTATAGTAGATGCACTTAATCCTGGTATTGCAAGTCCAACAAAACCTAATAGTATTCCCTTTAAAAATGTTATAAATTGCTTCATAATCTCATTTCCTTACATACTAATAAAATTTTATCATAATATTATTAAAAATACAATAAAAAAAAGTCTCCAAACATAATGTTTAGAGACTATTATTTTATTTACTTAAACTTGTTACAGCACCATAATTACTATACTCTTTATATTTAATTGTGATGATATCACCTTTATTTAAAAATCTTGCATCAAGTGATAAATTTACATCAACAACAAAATAATAATTTTCTTTATTATTTAATGTAAATTCAATAGTATTACCAAGATCCCTTATATTAGTGACAGTACCAGTAAGAGTTAATTCTTCAATTGTATCATTATTTTTATTGAAAACAAGTTTATCATAACTACTAAATGCACTTTGAATATTATCTTCAATAGCTACATATGCTCCATCATCAGCATTAATTAATACAACCTTTTGAGATTGAACATCATTCTTAAGTACAACAAAATATGTTGGTATTGATTTATATGATATTAAAATAGGCCAAGTAGCTTCTAAAACTTGAGCTTTTACTCTTTCATCATACATAGCAATTTCTCTTGCTCTCATTTCTGTAATACCAGGAGCACTATATCTCTTAGTTTCTTTAGTTTTTAGATTAATACTAATAAAACCAATAGATGTTTGGTCATTTTCATTTGGACTAGTAATACAACTAATATAATAAGTTTCACCATTCTTATTAATGTAGTTATATCCATCACTTAGATTAAACACTTCTTTCTTAGCAAAGTAAGTATTCCAATAACCATTCTTATACTTTAAAGCATTATTAGCTTGAGCTTCAACTGCACTTTCATCAACACATCTTTGAGTCCATACTGGTTCTTTACCTAAATCATATAAATTCATTTCACCAGTAATAGGATTAACGATTAATACTTTATAAGGAGTTTCTCCATTACAAATACCAATTTCTTTTTTAACAGTAGGAATAACCCAATAAGGATTACCATAATTATCTATTTCAAAATACTTTTCATCATACATTAATGTTGGATATTTTGAATATATATGACGCTTCAAATCATATTTAAATACTGCACTAGGCATATACTTTAAACAATTATTTTCATCAAATGTAACAAGCTTAGCAACTTTAGTTACACAATTAACTTCAATATAACCAATAGTACCACTATTATATTTACTTAAAGCAACAAATTTAGTAGCATATTCTAAAGGAGTTACTCGAATTAATTCAGTCTTTCCATCTCTTTCAACACTCATAATAGTAAATATTGTTTTATCAATACTATATTGAGCACCATATTTTTCAAGTTTAGCTTGAGCAAATTTAAAAGCTAAATCCTTATCAATTGTAGGTAAAATAACTTCATTATCTTCAGCATTATCGTCATAATCAAATTCTTGATTTAATTCTTCAGTAGTTGTTTGAACAATTGATAATTGTTCAGCATATTTCTTAGCATTAAAGATTTTAGCACCAGTAATGCCAATAAGAATCTCCATAGCAATAAAACCAAATAATAATATTAAACATGTTCTCATTAAATTTCTTTTAGGACTAAAATATTCATCAGCAGAAACATATCTATCTTGAGAAAAACTAAAACTATTATTTTTCTTATTAATATTAAATATTTTATATGTATCTTTAACATTACCATTAATTATTTTATGATGTGCAACAAAATTTAAAATAACAAAACATGGAATAATTAATATATATGCTAAAAATGCATAAAAACCTTTAGCTCTAAAATTTATTGTTGGTAAACCAAAATAACAAATTAAGAATAATATAATTACATAAACAATGTAAAAACATATTGTAAATTTATTAAAAAATCTTTCTTTTAAATTATCCATAAATAATCCCTCCAACACAATAATTATATTATAATAATTTTTTATTGTAAAGAAAAAATAGAAGAAATACTTCTTCTATTTTACTAATTCGTCATAAAATTTTCTTCCTAATAAAACTTGAGATAAACTATCATAATGAGCTAAATCAGCTTCTCCTGTTGGTTCATTCTTTGTTGTTAATCCTAAACTATTAGTATCAATACAATAATAATTATCTATTTCATTAACTAAAGATAATTTAGTTTCATTTACAATACTAGCTTTAGGCCATACATCTTTATCAATACATGCATCAACCCATCTAATATCTTTACTGTATTTATTCAAATCTTTTCTATAAAAAGAAACAAGTTTTTTAGTATTTTTAAGATATCTATTAGCTTGTTTTATGCTACAAGCATCATTTTCACCCTGCATCCAACAAATACCTAATATATTTAAAGTATATCCTTTACTAATTAAATACTCAAGATTTGCAATAGTAAACTTAATACTACCATTATATAACTCACCACGACCATAGCTACCATCTAACCACTGATCATCAAGAGTTGTTCCACCATATGAATACTTTATAATAAATAAATCTTCACTAGAGTTTAAATAATTATTCAAACTAATTCCAACTTCTGGACCAAACATGTCTTTTCTAGCCCCACACCCAACAATAGAGTTAATAAATGTATTATCAGATGAATTAGAATAATTTTCAGTAACAAAATTAATATATACATTATTAATATTCTTAATTGTATCTAAATATTCATAATTATTAGTTTCAAGATAATCAAATAAAGAACATCCCGTTGCATTAGATTGACCATATATTAAAACAATATTAGCAGTTTTATTTTCAACATTTTCTAAAGTATCATTTATTTTAAAATCTCTTATTAATAAAAAGTTATCAGTTTTCTTACAAGACATAAAAACACACAAAAATAACAACAGTATTATAATACTAAACTTTTTCATTATTCTCCCTCAGTTTCCTTATTATTAGGTTCAAATACACTCTCTAATCTTTTTTTACAAAGAATAGTAATCATTGTTGCAATAACAATCTTAATGCTATCACCAGGCAAAAATGGGATAACACATAAAGCAAGAGCCTTACCAATAGTATATGTTTCATTCATTTGAAATAAAAACCAAGTTGTACCAAACAAATAAATAAACAAAGTTCCAAAAAACATACTAACTGGATATGACCATTTCTTATTCTTAAAAAGTTTAATTAATAAAGATTCTATAATTACACAAAATATATATCCAATAATATATCCACCTGTAGGGCCTACAATTCGAGTTATACCACCATAATAATTAGAAAAAACTGGTAAACCCATAGCACCTAATAAAATATAAATCAAAATAATTAAAAGAGAAGTTTTAGTATCAAAAAATGAACCAATTAAATAAACTCCAAACGTAGCAAGAGTAATCGGTACAGGACCTATAGGAATTGAAAATGGAGCTATTAAACATAAAGAAGCAGCAAATATTGCAACAATAGCTAATTTCTTAGTTTTCATATTAACACCTCTTATATATATTATAACACTAATTTAAAAACCTTTCTATTCTTTTACATTAATTTAAACATCTTACAAACAATATTAAAAGTCTCTTCAATACTTCTATTATCATCTCTAATTAAGACGTTAAAACCAGAATTTAAAAACTTATCATATCTTTCTTTAGAATTAACTCTTTTGATACACTCTTTAAAATTATTAATGGCTTTTTCTTTATCATCGAAATTAAGTAATAATTTATACAAAAACTGTTTTTCTTTATCTTCACGTTCAAAAAATCTATTAACACTAGTATCTTGACTTGATAACATTACAAGAACATGATCCTTATCAGATATCTTCTTTAAAGTCTCAATTGATATATTTGTATCAACGAATATCTTTTTATCACAATTTTTAAATTTTTCTAATAACATTAATTCAAGTTCTTCACATTCTTTAGAAACATTATCAATCCATTTTTCATAATCACTCGGAGTTCTTGAAACAAAATCATGCCAATCAACTAAATCTCTTGTATAACATAAATTAGGATATTTTTGCTTATCTAAATCCTTTAAAAGTTTATTGTGATAGTTTTCTTCACATAATATTCCATTAAACTTTTCACTAAGAAGTTTTATCATCGTTGATTTACCAGCATAAGCAGTTCCAATAATATAATATATTTCACTCATAAAATACTCCTTAAAGAAATATGTCAGGTAAACCTGACATATTTTTATAGACAGTCTAAAACCATCATAATTACAAATCCAATTATAAACGCCCAAACTCCAGAATGTTCATGTTCATCATCTTTCATCTCTGGAATAAGTTCCTCACCAACAACATATATCATACATCCAGCAGCAAATGCTAAAGCCCATGGCATAATTCCTTGTATCTTCATAGCAAGAAATAAACCAATTACCCCAGCAATAGGCTCAACAATTCCTGAAAACATTCCAAATAAAAATGCTTTTTTACTACTTCCAGTTTCACCCTTTATAGGTAGGGCAACAACTGCTCCTTCTGGAATATTTTGAATACCAATACCAATAGCAAGTAATAATGCTCCCATTAATAATGTTTGATTACTTCCACTTGCTAAAGCTACACCAAAAGCAATACCAACAGATAAACCTTCAGGAATATTATGGATAGTAACAGCTAAAAACATCTTAGTATTCTTAGATAATCCAGTGTTTTTTAAACCTTCTTCTTTTCCTTCATGAGCATGCAGATGTGGAACAATTTTATCAATTCCCCACAAAAATAAACTACCTAGAATTATTGAAATACCAACAATAGCCCATGTTGGCATATAACTAGCTTCACTTTCAAGTGCAGGTTTTATTAATGAAAAGAATGATGCTGAAAGCATAACACCAGCAGCAAAACCAATAAATATTTTATTTAACTTATTTGATATTGATTCTTTAAAAAAGAAAACAAATAAAGAACCAATTGTTGTACATAAAAATATAAGTGAAATACCAATAATAGCATAAATATAATCTTTCATTATTAATCTCCTTCTAAATAACACTAACTATATATAGTATATCACACTTTAAATTAAATAATAAAAACATCATTATTTTTTTGATATATAAAAATGATTTGCAACCATCTTTTGATTATATCTAGGCATTATAGCAACAGCTAACACTAAAATAAAATTTGTCATTTCATTAAATATTTCTTTATAAATAAAACATTTTACTGCTGTAAAAAAATTAATTTCTTCAGTATAATCCCATAAAAATTCACATAAACATTCATTTTTATCAAGATGATTTTTATTATTATTATAATAATCATATGGATAAAATTCTATTCCATCAAGAGTTTTATGCATAGATAAACCCGTATTATTTTCAATAAATCGAATATCTTTTACATTACTAAATAAACTACATAACTCTTTACCTTGTTTAGAGATTTTATAATCAAAAGAATCTAATCCATCAAGTTTAATTCCTTTATACACAAAACGTTTAGAATTAAATCTTAACTCATTTTTTTCACCAAAATCACCAAAAATAGAAACACAACTATACCAATTATTAGTAATTATATAACATGGTTTTACATCTAATGGATCAAGTAACTCTATTTTTGAATAATTTAAACTACTTACATCACATAATGGATATCCTTTTTTATTCAAAGTTTTAATAATAGTTTTATTCTTTCTAATATAGAAATCAAACATCATTAAAACAATAAAACAATCATACGTATCTTTAGTTCTTGAAAAAATATGATTAATATATCTAACTAATTCATCATAAGTTTTATATCTATAAATATTATCCGGCATAAGTTTTAAATTATCCAAAACTATTTGTATATCTTTTATATCTACTTCTTTTTTAAATCCAAACATAAATAACCTTCATTTATTTAATTTATTAAAAATAAAGATAGTTATAAAATAACTATCTTATAATATCTAATATTTAGTTAAATACTTATTAACTTCCCACATTGTAACTGTAGTTCTAAATTCATCCCATTCAAGATTTTTAGCTTTTACAAGTTTATTAGTAATATGAGCACCAATAGCATCTTTAATAATATCATCTTTCTTAAAAGCAATAATAGCTTCTTTTAAGTTTTCAGGAAGAGAAGTTATACCTTTACTCTTTCTTTCATCATTATCCATTTCAAATAGATTAGCATGCATTTCAGGAACTACTGGACAATTACCTTTAATTCCATCAATACCTGATGCTAGTAATACTGATGCAGCAAGATATGGATTAGCTGCACAATCAACACTTCTAACTTCCGTTCTTGTTCCTTTACCACGAGTAGCAGGAATTCTAATCATTGTTGATCTATTTGCTGCACTCCAAGAAATATAACAAGGAGCTTCATAACCTGGAACAACTCTCTTATAAGAATTAACGATAGGATTTGTAATTAAACAGAATCCTTTAGCATGAGCTAAAATACCATCAATCCAACGTAAACAAACATCACTTAATCCATATTTACTATTTGGATCATAGAATATATTATTACCAGTCTTATCAGTTAAACTACAATTGCAATGCATACCAGAACCATTAATACCCTTAATAGGTTTTGGCATAAATGTTGCATGTAAACCATGTCTTTTAGCAATATTTTTAACAACTAGTTTAAAGATTTGTACTTTATCACAAGTCTCTAAAGCATTATCAAATTTAAAATCAATTTCATGTTGTCCAGGTGAAACTTCATGATGAGCAGCTTCAACTGTAAAACCAATCTTTTGTAATTCAAGTACAATATCTCTACGGCAATCTTCAGCAGCATCAATAGGTGCAGCATCAAAATAACCACCATTATCATTATAATCAAGTGTTGGTTCACCATTATTCTTATTTAATTTAAATAAGAAAAACTCTGGTTCAACTCCTAAATTAAAGTTAGTATAACCAAGTTTATGTAACTCTTCAAGGTTACGTTTTAAAATAGTTCTAGGGTCACCTTCAAAAGGTGTCTTATTTCCATTTTCATCAACACTATAAACATCACATATAAATTGTGCAACTTTACCATAAGTTGTATCTTCCCAACTAGAAATAATAAATGTACTTAAATCAGGTACTAAATACATATCAGCTTCAACAGTTCTAACAAAACCTTCAATAGATGAACCATCAAACATAATGTTATTAGCAAGTGCATCATCAAGTCCAGATACAGGAATTTCAACGTTCTTTAAAGTTCCAAGCATATCTGTAAATTGCAAACGAATATACTTAATATTCTCCTCTTTACAAATTTTTTTGATTTCTTCTTTTGTGTAATTAATCATTTTTAAATCTCCTTTTTTTACTCAATCTTTTTTTAATCAATCATTTTAAAATCAATCCGTTAATATTTTAATACAGAAATTTTAAAAATTCAATACTTTTTACAAACAATAAAACGTTATCTACTTTTTATAATATATATCATAGGATGAGCCATAAGAAAAATAACTCTCTATCTCTTTATAATTATCTCCATATTTACTTTTAGCATAATAATCAGTCTTTTCCCAAACTTTCTTATGAATATCATCTGGAACATTTTGTAAATAACTAAAAGCTTTATGTTCTAATCTATGAACTCTATACTTAACAAAACTCTTGAATATATTTTTATCATTACATTTTATGTGACTATCTTCATCTGATGTTGTATAGAAATAATTTTCATGTAACTCCAATGAATCATTATAAAAATTAAATGGCTTATATCCATATTCATCTAAAACTTTAAAATAATAATTTTTAATATCTTTAAATACTTCTTTTGAATATTTATTCTTTTTGGCATCATCTTCACTTATATCTAAATTATAAGAGCCATAATGAATAAACTTACCATCCTTCTTAAGTACTCTACAAATTTCTTTATAAACAGCATCAGGATTATCAACAAGATGAATCATAGCATTTTCAACAACAATATCAACACTTTCATCTTCTAAATTAAGATGATATGCATTCATTTTACAAAGAAATAAATTATCATATTCTTTATCACATCTGCTTCTTGCAATTCTTAACATTTCTTCACTAATATCAGCACCAATTATAGTGCATCCTGCCATAGCAAAAGGAACTGTAGCATTTCCAAGTCCACACCCAATATCTAAAACAACTATATCTTTACCAAATCTATTAACAATATCAGTACTACAAGGACCAAATATACCATAAGAATTAAGTCCTTCATATATTAAACTTGGTTCAAAGTGAATAGCAATATTATCATAGCCTATATATTCACTACTTTTATCATTAACATTTATATTATCTTCTTCACTAAAATAATATATACCATCTTTTACTTTTATTTCAAAACCACATTTACAACATTTATTATTAACTATTTTACTATTACATTTTGGACAAATAAACATATACTTACTCACTTAAACTAAAATCTTGATCATAATTAATAATAATATTATAATCCTTAATTAAATTACTTACTTCATTTTTAATGTTATTAATAGTATCTAAAGGTTTTTTATCATCGAATGATACAACTAAATCAAAACTTAATATCTTTCTTTTTTTATCAAGATAAAAACCATGTAATTGTAATATATTATCATAATTATTAATAACATCTCGAACAATCTTTAATAAATTATTAACCTCACTATCAGTAGAATTTTGAGCATAAATACCAATAGTCATAATAGTATCATATTTAGTATATAAAAGTTCTGTAATTTGTCTTTCAATTGCTTGAATATCAGATGCTTTTAAACTTTCATCTACACCAATATGACAACTTCCAATATTCTTATTATGACCATAACTATTCATAATAATATCATATGTACCTAAAACACCATCAATATTATTAATATCATTCTTAACGTTAAGAATAAACTCACGATCAAATCTTTCACCAATCATACCAGATAAAGATTCTTTTAATATCTCAAATCCACTCTTAATAATAAATAATCCAATAATAATACCTAAATATCCTTCAATATATATATTTAAGTATTTAACAAATATAATACTAACTAATGTTGATAAAGATAAAACTGAATCAAATAATGCATCAGTTCCAGAAGCATTTAAAGCATCACTCTTAATCTTTTTAGCTTTACTCTTAAAAAATAAACCTATTGCTATTTTAGCTAGAATAGCACCACTAACTATAATAAGAGCATATATATCAAATGATGGCATAACTTTATCATTATAATAATTTATTAAAGATCTAACTGATTCATAAATAGCCATACTACCAGCAAACAAAATTAAAAATGCAATAATAGATGATGTTATATATTCAATCTTACCATATCCATAAGGATGATTTTTATCTGGTTTTTTATTTGAAAGTTTTGTACCAAGAATTGTAATAACACTTGATAATGCATCAGTTAAATTATTCAAAGCATCCATTATAATAGCAATACTTCCAGCAATAAATCCAACAAAACCCTTAAAAGCAACAAGTAATATATTACCTATAATACCAATAATACTAGTTTTTATTATTTCTTTTTCTCTTTTATCTTTCATAATATCACCTTTAATTATTTCTTTGTAAAAGTACACTTTGGATAATTAGAGCATCCATAAAATGCTCCAAACTTTCCATTTCTTAAAACAAGCTTAGAACCACATCTTGGGCATATATTATTATTAATACACATTTGAACATTCCTAATATATTTAACATGTTCACTTGTTTTCATATAGACTTTCTTCTCAATAATTCTATTATAGATATCATCAATTTCATCATTAGAATAATTTGTTCCATCATTAAAATTTTCTAAATATGATCTAAGATCATTCAAATTAACTACACATGGTATTTTTAATCTACTAGCATTATTTTCAACCATGACTATAACAGAATAAACTCTATATTCATTATTTAATATATTGCAAATCGTATATATATGAGACATATTTTGTTCTAATGGATTTCTAATAGAAAACTTTCTACTTCCAAGTAATTGATGCCAATACTTAGAATTGCAATCCCCACAAACAAAACCTTTAATATTTTTTGTCTCAATACAAAAAATACCATTAGATCTAATCTCAATATGATCTATTTGATGTGTATTACCATATACATCTTTTAAAATAATATTATTAATTAACTTATGATAAACTTTACCGAATAATATAGGATTGAGTTTTGATCTAACTCTAACTTCACCAACAGCACCTTTATATTTTGCATTAGTATCATCTAATATACTTTTCGATAAACGAAATATATTCATTATCATTCCTCAATTTGTTTCTTACATTTTGGGTGTCTACATTCAGGAGTACCATCTAGTTTTTGAGAGTTTAACCATATCTTCATAATAAGTTTATGAGGTAATACTTTAACAACAAAATTTTGAAGTTTATTATATCCTCCATAAATAGACATATCTTTTTTAGTATATAAATCCTTAATGGCTCTTTCCATAACTTTATCACCATCATAAACACCTTTATAATTAATTACAACAATAGGTTTATCAGGATCAATTGCTGTTTTCATAAAATCATTTTGAACCCATAAAGGAAGTACAGCCATTACATGTATTTTTCTATACTTTAGTTCAACGTTTAAGCTTCTTGCAAAACTCAAAACTGCAGCTTTACTTGCACCATATATATTTTGATATGGAATTGGTTGAATAGATGAATCAGATGCTATCATCATAATATTAGATTTTTCTCTCATATATGGTAATGATAAATATACCATAATCATATATGCTTTAAAATTAACATCAACCATATCAATAGCAGTTAACATATCAACTTGTTCAAAATGAGCAAACTTACCGAAACCGGCACATAAACCTAAAACTTTAATATTAGGTTTTTCTTCATCAAGTTTTTTCTGATACTTTTCTATAATT
Organism: Bacilli bacterium; assembly: GCA_016282055.1. Classification (GTDB taxonomy): domain Bacteria; phylum Bacillota_I; class Bacilli_A; order ML615J-28; family CAG-698; genus CAG-698. The sequence goes on along the minus strand of JAEEJT010000034.1, from coordinate 4,524 downwards.
TGTTCCTTTTCTCTTAAATCAATTCTAATAGGAACAACTACACATTCAGTTATTTCATTTTTCAACTCTTCTAGTAAGTGTTCACGTCTTGCAATAACCCAAATTTCATCAACTTTTTCTTTTTTAACGATTCTTTTAGAGAATGCTCTACCCATTCCACTAGAAGCTCCTGTTACAACAATAATATTTTTCATTTTAATACCTTCCTATGTTCTTATAATTATATTATATCATTAATAAAAATAATAAAGCAAATCAAATAAAGAAAAAGTTCTAAAGCAATGCTTTAGAACTATCTACTTTATTGTATATATAGCATTAAGAGTGAACTCTTTACATTCGCCATCATCACTAAATAACTCTCTTTCATAACTAATACTATGATGATCTAAACATAAATCAAGAAAACACATAAAAATACCAATATCAATCCTATTATAAAAAGAAACCATACTAATAGGCATAATACCTCTTTTACCATGTTTTTTATATCTATAGACATTTAATTTTCCATCATTTTTAACAAACCAAGGTTGAGAATTACATGCACTAGGAGCAAACCTTACTATATTAGATATATTAGAAATATCGTTTCCTTCCCACATTTCACTAATATCTTTTCTTTTACTCTTAAACATATCTTTTCTATATTTTGTTAGATCATTTATTTTTTTAATAGCAATCATAATAACAAAATCTAATCCATTATATGATTTTTCATCAGTTTTACCTATACCAAACCATAAAGTACCAATATTTTTAGATACTAAATATAAATCTAACATTTCACCAATGTAACCTATATTTTGTAAATATCCATCTTTCTTCTCACTATATAAAAGAATACAATATTCTTCTCCTCTTCGACAAGTAGTTTCAGAACTTGGAACAATCTTAATACAAGTTTTAATGTCAGGATTTAAACTCTTTAAACTATCATAAGTACAAAGAATATGATTTATCTCATCATTTGAAATAATATCATTACCAACATTTCTAAATAAATGAAATGATTTTCTTTTAAATATCATATCATAAAACATATCATTCATAATTAGACTCCTTAAAATAATACATCTTTACCTAATTTATAATATCTTTTAAAATTCATCAATAATTTAATAATTGTGTATAAATTTATTATTTTTCTTTAAAACTATTCCATTTAATTAAAATCTCAACCAGAGATAAAATTAAAAAAACAATAACAAATGTAACATTTGTTGTTATAGCGTATAATAAAATTGATCCTATAATCATCCCAACAATCATCATAATCAAAAATTTCTTTTTATTATTCATACATACAACCCTTTTTAATATAATCAAAACTAAATCTATTTTATCAATTTGTTTTATAAATGTAAAGGTCAAATATTAATAAAATAATATATTTATATATCAATAATACTTTTCAAATCTAAACATACAATCATCACTATTATTACCATCAACTTCATTAGGATCATTATGATATTTATTAAAAAATTCAACGATATGAAAACCTAATTTATTAACATAAAAATGAATATTTCTCTTTTCAAAATAAGGAGTACATGTTTCCCATACTTTAGTATTAGGATATAATTTTTCAAGTTCTTTCCATGCTTTATATCCAATACCTAAACTATGATATTTTGGACTAACAAATAAAAGTTCTAAACTATTATGTAAAGTCTTGTTATTTATACAAACAACTATACCTCCAACTATATTACCATCTAATCTAATTCTATAGGCTACTCCATGATTAATACAATCAATAATAGTTTTTCTTGAAATAATCTCTCCATCTTCTTCAAAATTATTATCTCTTAATCCAAACTCTTCTAATGCTCCATAATTAAAAGATTCTTGATTATCAAGAACAAATTGATTAATATCATCTTTTTCAAGTTTTGTTAATGTTACATTACTCATATTTACCTCCAAAAACAAAAAAGCTCAAGATAAAATGTAAAACATTTATCTCGAGCTCACTCGACACCTATTCAACGTAAGTACTACGGTACTTGTTCTCCGGTGACCATTATTCAATTTATACATAAATTATATTACTTTCACTAAAAATAGTCAAATAACTATATCTTTTCTAAAAACATATTTACCTATTTTATAGTTTTAAAGATAATTCTAATTACAAATTTATTTATCAATAAAATAACTTAACTCAATATTATCTACTTTATCATTTAAAAATCCATTATCAATAAGAGATTTAATGAAATTAAATTGACCAAAAAACTTAATTAAATCATTAATATATACATTAGTATAATCTTTTAAATTATCAGTAATAGATTTTTTAATAACCTTAGATAAATATTCTTTTAGTACTTTATTAGCACATGTTCTAAAAACTATAACTCTTTTAGATTTTACACGATACCCAACAAATATAATCATATCTAGATTAAATATTTTTATTCTACGTGTGACTTTTCTAGTACCCTCAATTTGAACGACCGAGGATTACTTGGTTATTTAAATGCTCAGTTCTTTTCAGCAATAATGTTTTTATGTGTAATCCAATATTATCGGTTGATACATCAAATAATAAAGCAAATAAACTATAATTCTAAAAAAATTTAAATGGCCTAGAAGTATTAATACACATTCTAAACCATTTTATTTTTATAAATACTATTTAATTATATTTTCCAACCAACTGCTTCTTTTCTATCAGTTACAAATGACTTATAAATACCATCTTTTTTCATTAATTCATCATGTTTACCAGATTCAACAATTCTACCATCATCAATAACATAGATGTTATCACAATTTCTAACAGTTTTTAATCTATGAGCAATCATAATTACTGTTTTGTTTTTAGTTAAAGCATCGATTGCTTTTATTAGTTTCTCTTCATTTTCAGGGTCAACATTTGCTGTTGCTTCATCTAAAATAACTATTTTAGTGTCTTTTAAGATAGCACGAGCAATAGATAATCTTTGTAATTCTCCACCAGATAATGTTGATCCACCTTCACCAATCACTGTATTTAACTTGTTAGGTAAATCATATACAAATTGACAACAAGCTAATTCAAGTGCATTTTTAATTTCTTCTTCAGTTGCATCTGCTTTAGCTATTCTCAAATTATTTAAAATTGTATCATTGAATAAATATACATTTTGGAATACAAATGTAAAATTGCTCATTAATGAATCAATACTATAATCCTTTACATTCCTTCCATCAAGTAATACTTCACCTTCTTGAACATCCCAGAATCTTGCCATAAGATGACAGATAGTAGTTTTACCACTTCCCGATGGGCCAACAAAAGCTACCTTTGTATTTTCTTTGATTTTTAAAGATACATTATCAATTATCTTTTTCTTATCATATGAGAATGATACATTCTTTAATTCAATGTTAGATGTATTGATTTTATAATCATTTCCATTTATATCCATTGTCTCAATAGATAAAATTTCATTTCCTCTTTCAACACATCTTTCAATTACTTTAGACAAGGCACTAAATGTTCCCATAGAGTCTAAGCTTGCATAAATAATATAGCTTGCAATAATTACAGTCATTGTAACTGCTAAATCATTATATCCATTAATAAATAATAAGATAGCTACAATTGTCATTGCAACACCAATTAGTCTTGTAATATATGTTTGAACTGTTTGTACTGGAATCATACTAAGTTCGACTTTAGTATAAACTTTAGATGCATAATCATTGGCTTCATCTAATCTCTTAGAATATTTTCCATATAAATTATATGATTTTACTTCAGATATACCTAAAACATAATCCAATGTGTTAGATAATACACCTAAATCTGCTTTTTCTTTCTCTGGAGCAAATTTCTTTCCTTGATATTTGATAATTGAATTAAATAATAAGAAAACAATAACACCAACTAAGGCAACTAAAGCAATTCTATAATCAAAAAAGAATAAAGAACCAACAACAATAATAGTGTTAATTAATCCTGTTGTAACAAGCATAACTACCCTTGTTGCAATATCAGCTAATTGTTCCATAGTATTTGTTGTAACTGATGTTATATATCCTAATGAATTATTATTGAAATATCCCATTGGAACATATCTTAAATGCTCAGCTATTTCAATTCTTTTATCAGCAGCAGTTGAGTATCCACCATCAACTTGTAGCATTGAAGACATATATCTAAATATCATAGATAATAATAATGGAACAAGCATTATAATAAATGATGTTAGAATAGCATTTAAAGTTAAAGTACCTTCAAATATATTTTTAAATAAATACCAAATTGCTGGAAGCTTAGCTGCTTCACATAATCCCATTAAAATAGTTAATACTATTGCTAAATAAAATTGTTTTCTTCTTTTATTATCACAAAATGAGAAAAACATCTTTAACATCTTAAACATTTAAATCACCATCCTTTGCCTCAATATGTGCTTCCCACATATTCTTATAAAGATTTGATTTTTTAAGCAATTCATTATGTTTACCAGTTGCTTCTATTTTTCCATCATTAACTAATATAATGTTATCACTATTAATAATAGT
>JAEEJT010000033.1 GCA_016282055.1 Bacilli bacterium | reverse complement strand
TGATACACTATAACTTCATTATCAATTATATCTACGTGATTAACTTGATAATTATTCTTAATATTAGTAAAAATTGTAAATGGTATAATTCCTGATAAAACAACAATTAAAACAGTTAAAAGGTTCCAAACAACTAATTTAAAAAACCATTCAAAAAATAAAAATATTCTACTATTTGTATACTTTTCTATATCCATATATCTATTTTCCTTATTAACTTATTATACCATATTTACAATAAAATTGAAATGAAAATAAAGCATAAAAAAACCTTTAGGAATAATCCTAAAGGTTAATTTTTTTATCCGTAAATTTGAGTAACTCTAGTGAAGAATGGATCGTAAACTTCACCCATAGCTTCATAATAATCTTTGTCACCTTTAATTACTTCAACGCATGCAGATTTCAATACGTTTTCGGCAATTGAGTCATATAGATTTAGACCTGGATCAAAGAATGTTCTAGTTGAGTTATAATACATCATAGCTTCAACTGAAACAGCATTATCAATCTTACTCTTTAAGTAATTTGAAATAGCTTGGCTAGCATTGAATGTTTGATCATCAGATTGATACTTAACAGTTCTTAAGAATACTTCATTAACTGCTTGGTAAACATATTCTAATGTAACACCAGCTGGATAGTTTCTACCAGTAACATACATATAAAGACTGTTACCACTTAAAGCAACTCTAGTATCGGCTTTATCCATATTATCTGGATATGGGAATGGAACATAACCAACTTTAGTTGCATCTCCAGCACCCCACATATCAGTAGGCCATCTATTTCCGTTATGAACGAATTCTAAGAAACCAGTTGACATTACAGTATTTCCTTCATAGAATGGACCAGTTTTTTCAGCCCAACTATTTACGTTATCCATGCATCCTTCTTTGTATAATGCTTTAATTAAATCAGCACCATCTTTTTGTTTTGAATTTGTTAAATTAACTGAAGCTGTCTTAGTTTCAACAACTTTAATACCAGCAGCTTCACTCAAACCAAACCAATAATACATTGGATGTCCGCCAAGACAATAATGTATTCCATCATTACCTAATTTAGCTTGTACTTGTCTTACCCAATTAGAGAAGCCAGTATAAGTCCATTTATCAGTATTAAATAATTCTGCAGGATCATCAACACCAAGTTGTTTTACCCAATTAACATTGTAATATAAACCTAATGTAACATTATTAGTAGCTTCATTAGAACCAATTGATGCAGCATAGATTTTATATTTAAATGAACCAGATTCTTTTAATCCTGGAGTCATTTGTTCTTTACCATATTTATTATAGTATGCAGTAACATCTGCAGCAGCGTTAGCATTAACAAATTCTGGTAACCAGTTTGATGCAACAGTCATTAAATCAGCTTCACTAGCATTATTAGCAGCATTAGTCTTAATCCAAGCAATACGTTGTTTACCCCAAGGAGCAGTATCTGGATAAGCTTTTACAGAAATAATGCAGTTGCCTTCTTCTTGAACTTCTCTCCAAGCTCTTTGTTTATAAGTCTTATCTACCATATTATAATCAGGTAAATTTGGATCAATATCTTTTAATGCGCTTTCAGCATTTAAAATTACAATTTCATATCCGTGTAAATCTTGTAATGGATATACAACATCTTCTATAACAGTAATTTGGAATCTAACTAAAACATTATCTTTAGCATTAGATTTAACTATAATATATACTTTACCAGTACCAACTAATTTTAAATAACCATTTTCAAATTTAGCAATATTTTCATCACTAGTACTCCATGTAACATTTTGACTTGCTGCTGATGGTAAAACAGAAGCACTAACAGGAATATTTAATCCAGTATAGTAGAATTTATTCTTTTCAACACCATAAACAACAACTTCTTCTGGAACTGTTGATTCATCTAAAGTCTTACATACAACGTTGCAAGTACCTTCAAAATTATATTCTTTAGATTTACAAGTAATTACACAATTACCAGAACTTACATAAGTAACTAAACCATTTTCATCAACTGTAGCAACTTCCGGATTTGATGAAGTATAAACAACTGAAGTATCAGCATTTGCAGGTTGATAAGTAATATTAAATACAGTTACAGGTAAATTTTCAATAACTGAATATGGATCTTTCTTTGGAGTAATTTCCATTGATGTTGGAGCAACTAATTCAACACAAGAAATAGCAATTGTTTTACTTAAATTACTACCATCAGTAGAATTACAAGTAATAGTAACATCACCAGGTTGAACACCAGTAACAACTACACTTCTTGTAGTAGAACTTGGAGCAAGAGTAACAACACCTTCTGGTTCAACTGACCATTCAAATGTTTTATAAGTAGCATCAGTTGGAGCAATAGAAGTTTCAATAGTTAATGTTTTTTCAACAATAACAAATGGTTTATCGTTTAATTTACTAGAATTAGTATTTAAAGTAAAATCACTCATTAATGTTACAGTTTCATATACATCAATTGTAATAGTTTTTGAAATGTTAGGATTCTTTGTAGAAGTAACTTTAAATTTAGCTTCACCAGCATCAACTAATGTGATAACACCATTAGCATCAATTGTAGCAACATTTGTATCTAAAGATTCAAATGTAACATTTTGAATAGCAGTTTCTGGTAATAACACAGCAGTTAATTTATACTCAGTTTCAGTATCAGTTAAAACCATTGGTGATTTTGAAGCAGTAACAGTTAAACTGATTGGTTGTTCTGGATCGCTAGGATTTACAACATTTACAGTGATTTCTTTAGTAACATTTCCAACTAATGATGTAGCAGTAAATGTTACTGTTCCAGCAGTAAGTGGTTCAATAACACCTTCACTATTAATCTTAGCAACATTATTATTAGATGATGACCATCTAACAGTTGGATTAGCATTACTTGGAGTAACAGTAGCCTTTAATTTATAACCATTATTATAAACAGTTACTGTATCAGTAAAGCCTTCTGTAGAAATAGTGATTCCTGTAACTTGAGCGTTTGGATCATAAGTAGGATCCGCATCGTCTTTAACTACAACTTTAAAAGAACCAGTAGTTTTAGTTCCTTTAAGAGTAACAGTTACTGTTGTTTCACCAACTTGCTTACCTGTTACAGTAACAACAAGGTCTTTAACAGTAGCTGTTGCAAGATTTGTATTTGCAGATTCAGCAACAAAAGTACCTTCTGTTGGAGTCTTAATTACAACACTTGCAGTAGAATCGCATGTTAATTCAACAGTGTCTTTGTCGAACGTAATTTTGTCTTCATTGTTATCTTTCTTGCATGCTAAAAGAGTTAAAGCAGAAAGGAAAACCAATAAAAAAGCAATTAATTTTTTCATATATTCCTCCCGATAAAAATTAATTATAAACATTTTCAAAATGATAATTTAAGAAAATGTTTTCATTACTACTATATTATACCATAATTAATTTAATTTACAATAAAAATATTAAAAAATTTAAGTAATTCATATCACAATATTAATATTTATAAAAATTAAAAAAGACTCAAACATTTTTATGTTTGAGTCTATTAATTTTAAGCATATATTGAACAGAATTTTACATATACTGCACTATAAATTTTATCAAATTCAGCATATCCATCTGCGCCTTTTACGCTATTAATAACAGCAGTTGTTGTTTCACTACTATATTCTGTTTGGAAACTTTCATCAAAGATTGGATCATATAAAGTCTTACTAGCATTAAAGAATAATGCTGCAGTAATTGACTCAGGATCATCAAGTTTCGCTTTCAATGCATTAGATCTACTTTGTAAGATATTAAATGCAGTATCTTCTTTTAGATATTTAGTAGATTTTATATAAACATTAAGTAATGCACAATAGATTTTTTCATAAGTAACATCACTTGAATGTTGACGTCCACTAGTCATCATTAAAACAGAATCTTTACCAGCTTGGTTAATCATAGTATTATCTTTACCAACACTAGCTGGATATGGGAATGGAACATAACCATATTTTGTATCTTCGCCAAATAATTTACTTCCCCATCTGTTTTCACTTCTAACAAACCAATATTCACCAGGTTGGAAAATAGCTCTTTGTTCTCTAAATGAGACAACTTTTTCATCATAATTAATATTATCAATATCCCAAGCTTTACTACTAACAATTTCTTTTAAAGCATTAATGGCATCAATTGAATATTGATGAGTAAGATTAAGTTCTAGAGTTGATGTATCAGCAACTTTTACACCACTAGCATTAACCATACCAGCCCAAACAATACTAGGTCCACCACTCATAACATAATTATCTTTTTCAAGTAAAGCTTGTGCTTGTTTGCAATAATTAACAAAGTCTTCATATGTCCAATGACCTTCATTAAATAGTTTTGCTGGAGATTCAAGATTCAATCGTTTAATCAAACCATAATTATAATATAATCCTTTATATACATAATTTTCAGAATCATTAATTCCAGTTGACATTATATAGAACTTATTCTTATATGTACCAGCTTCTTTTAAAGAACTTGTTATTTGATTTTTTCCATAATCTTTAAAGAATTTAGTACAATCAACACATGCTGAACTTTGAACAAATTGAGGAAGCCAAGCGGCAGATACAACAGCAAAATCACAAGAACTAGAATTAGTTACTGCATTATTAATAATCCAACTTCTTCTTTGAGGTCCCCAAGGAGCAGTATCAGGATAAGCATCAACTGTTATAGAACAGTTGAAATCTTCAGATACCTCTCTCCAAGCTCTTTGTTTATATGATTTATCAGAAGAACTATAACCTGATAAAAATGGATCAATATCAGATAAAGCACTTTGAGCATTCAAAATAACAATATTGTATCCATGCAAATCAAATACAGTATCAACAGGAGCTTCTAAAACTCTTACTTTTAATACATTACTTTTAATACTATTATCAACAGCACTAGAGCATAATATTCTAACTATTGATGGGCGAAGACCTGTTAAAACACCATTCTCATCAATAGTTGCACTACCTTCTTCACAAGAAATAGTCCAAACAACATTTTGACTAACACCTGCAGGATACACTTGAGCAGTTAGAGGTATAGTATAACCAACATAACACTCAGTTTCACCAGTTAGAGTAATACTTGTTGGTTTAGCATTAGGATCAAATGGAGCTTCAATATTAATATCAATCTTACAAGTTTTATTTAGAGTCTTTTCTAAAGCTGTAACATGAACAGTTCCAACTTTTAAAGCACTTAATAAACCATTTTCAATTGTTGCAACACTTTCATCATCAACACTCCATTCAATATCATATAAAGCATATTTTGGAGTAACATTAACAGTAATACTAGTTCTATCACCAACTGTAATAGTTCTACTTGAAATACTAAAATCTGTTAGTGTTGGAACACTAGATATAACAATATCAATACTTCTTTCGATATGTGTATTTTTGTCAGTAACAGTTATAGTACAAGAACCAATACCATTACAAGTAATAATACCTTGTTTATCAATAGTAACAATATTCTCATCATTACTTTCATATTCAAAATTATAATAATTAGCAATAGCAGGAACTACACTAGCACTAATTTTAAATGTATGACCAACAACTAAAGTATCACAAACACTAGAACCATCTTTAACAGATAAACTAAAATCAGTTAAAGGAACAATTTCATTTAAAACAGTAACAGTAACAGTCTTTTCAATATTAAATCCTGAAATCTTACATTTAATATCACATTTATTAGTACCATTAACATTACCAATACCAGTTACTAAACCATTACCATCAACAGTAGCAATATTTTCATTACTACTAGACCAAATACAAGTATAATCATTACTTGGAGTTATAATCTTACCTAATTGAATAGTTTCATTAACTAAAACAATTAAATTATCATAAGTAATTTCTAAAGATGTTGGTTCAACTACAGTTGATGTTGTAACAGCAATATCAATTGTAGCTTTTATATCTTTATAATTAGATATAAAACATGTCAAAGTAACATTACCTTCTTTAAGACATGTTGCCTTACCATCAGTTATACTAATAACATCCTCATCACTACATTCAACAACAATCTTATCATATTTAGCATTCGTTGGTTTAACAACAGGACTAACATTAAAAGTATCATCTACGTTATATACTGTTTTAATATTATTAAATGAAATAGATTCAGGTTTAACACCATCTTTATTTTTATCACAAGCTAATAATGTAACAGTAAACAATAAAAGAAAAATAAAACAAAATAATTTTTTCATAAAAATCCTTTCTTAATTTATTTTTCTCTTTCTTTTTTCCCTAAACTATTATAAATTCTTTTTACAAAATTGGTAACACTTAAAAATTTCAAAACCAAATTGTTGATAATATGTAACAAGTCCTGTCCAATCTATCATAAGATCAGTATAATTATTAATACAAGTATCATAAATACCATAATAAAATAACATCTTGGCAATACCATGCTTACGATAACTAGGATCAACTCCAAGTGGACCAAAACCACACAACTTATCAAATCTATGACTCCAGTTTATATTATAACTTTTTTTATTAATTAAACCGTTGTTAACTCTTAAAAACCCTACTACTTTATCATCAACAAGGGCAATTAAATATTCTTTTTTTATTTCATTGTCATTAAAATAAACTGTAGCTTCCCAATTCCATCTTCCAAAAAAACATCTTTTAAAAAATTCTAGTGTCTTTTCCTTATCATTAATAGTTGCATAACGAATAGTAACATTCTTTTTATTACCATCTTCATCAATGTAACAATTATTATTATAATTTTTAAAAAGTTCTAAATCATTTTTATCTAATTTTTTAACCATATCATGAGTATAACCATTTAACTCATAACCATGATTTTTAAAAAACACATCAGTTAGATTATCAAAATCATTTGGTATTCCTGGAAAGAAATTATCTAAATCAGCACCAACTCTTATAGTTTTAATATTTTTTTTCTTCATGCTTTCTTCAAGCTTATTTAAAAGAGTAGTTCCAAGTCCTAATTTACGATACTTTCTAGAAATAAAAAATAAAGATATCCATCCCCAATCAAAATACGTTGGAATAATTGGATCATTATCATATACTTTACCTAAAATAAAACCAATTAATTTATCTCCATCATATACAACATATGATGAAGATAAATCAAAATATTTGTTATTAGTAATACATTGGTCAAATAATGTATCATCAATTGGATATATAAATCCAACTTCCTCATTCCAACATTTTTTTATGTTTTCGATATCTTTATTTAAAAAATTTCTTATATTAAATTTTCCCATCTATTTAATTAAAGAAGCAGCTTCTTCATCAACGATAACAATTGCATTTGGATGAAGATTTAATACTGTAGCAGGACAAGCCTCAGTTACAGCACCACTAGCAAGCATCTTTATAGCTTCAGCTTTGTTTTTACCATTAGCAACTAATAAAATACATTTAGCTTGCATAATGTTTTTGATTCCCATTGTCATAGCATGAGTTGGAACTTCATCAATACTATTAAAGAATCTCTTATTATCTTGTCTTGTCTTTTCTGTTAATTCAACAACCCAAGTTTCTTTACCAAATGGAGTATTAGGTTCATTAAAACCAATATGACCATTAGCACCAATTCCTAATAATTGTAAATCGATTGTTGCATTATGTAACATATTATTATATTCATCACATAAAGCTTGTAAATCACTACCTTCACTATTTGGAATATGTACATTTTCTTCTTTAATATCTACTTGGCTAAATAAGTTTCTATGCATAAATGAATAATAACTTTCTTTATGACTCTTTGGTAATTCACAATATTCATCAAGATTGAAAGTTTTAACATCTTTAAAACTAATTTCACCATTTTTATAATCATTAATTAAATTTTGGTATAATCCAATTGGACTAGATCCAGTTGCTAAACCTAAAGTAGCATTTGGTTTTTCCTTTAATAAATTTTTAATAATGTTTGAAGCTTCTTTACTCATAGCTTCATAATCTTTAACAACGATTAATTTCATATAAACTCCTTTTATTTTGTTATTTTAACAGGCATAACTCCTGAAAATTTATTAACTCCAGTTAAACACTTACTTAAACTTTCAAATGATAACAAACTAGCTCCAAATATAGAAATATATGATTTTACATTATCTAAATATAAAATATCATATGGACTTCTAAGACTTATAACTATTGTTATATCTTTTTTTAATAAGTTATAAAGTTTAACTTGATTTAAATCACTAGATACATTATAAGTACCTAGTATAATTTTATCATAATTAGATAAATCATTCAAAGGTATTTCATCAATTTTTGAATAATTATCTAAAATTATTTCCTTTATATCAAATTTATTATATTTTAATAAACATTTTTTTAAACTAATAACTTCTTCTTTGTTATTTTCAACAAGACTTAAATAAGTTATTTTAGGAATAATTATTAATACTTTATCATTTTTTCTTAAAGGTAAAAGTTCTGATTTTAGTAAATTACAAATACTTTTATCAAAGACAAATAAATTATTACTACTTGGTTTTAAAGAATAATTAGAGTATATAGTTTCATTAATATATCTATTTTTATAATCAAGTATTCTTTTACAACTTTCATTAATTCTATCAATACTTATAATATTATTCTTAACTAAATCAAGAAAAGTATTATAAATATTGATATGATCACTAATATTTGCATCTCCACAAAACATTAAAATATCACAACTAGCATCAAGTGCATTAATAATAATGTCTCTTATTGAGTAGTTATTATATATAGCACCCATTGTTAGACTATCAGTTATAACAAGTCCTTTAAAACCTAATTTTTGCCTTAAAATATCCCTTCCAATAACTTTAGATAAACTAGATGGATAATTATTATCAATCTTACTAAACTTGATATGACCCAACATAATAGCATCAACATCACTATTAATACAATCAATAAATGGTATTAATTCACAAGATAAAATTTCCTGATATGATTTATCAACTTGAGGTAAGCTTAAATGACTATCAACACTTGTATCACCATGTCCAGGAAAATGCTTAATGCAAGAAATAAGATTACTATCTTTAAACCCATTAAAGCTAGATTTTGAATATAAACTAACAATATTAGGATTATCACTATAGCTTCTAACATTAATAACTGGATTATACATATTGCTATTAATATCACAAACAGGAGCAAAATTAATAGAAAAATTCATATGTTTTAATTCATTACCTAACTCTTTACATAAATTATATGGTAAGGTATTACTACTAGTAAAAGCCATAGCACTAGGCAATCTAATAATATCATCTTTTATTCTTTCAACGTATCCACCTTCTTGATCTATACCAAGAAAAGGTTTAATACTACTATTAGAAAGAATATCATAATTAAGTTTAGTTACTTGATTTGCATTAATTATATTTCTTCCAAAATATATTAATCCTCCACAATGTAACTCCTTAATGCGTTTTTCAATATCTTTATTATATTCAGTTCCATGAAAAGCAAACATTAACATTTGTCCAACTTTTTCTTCAAGTGTTAATTTAGATATATCATATTTCATAATTACTCCAAAAAAGATTAAAAGGTGCTACATAGTAGCACCTTTAATATATTAACCAGTAATACCAGTTCTTTCTATACTTTCAACGAATAATCTTTGAACGAAGAAATAACCAATTAATAATGGTGCCATAATCATTAATGCTGCAGTATTTGCAATTAATGAAATGAACAATGGGTCAAATCCTATATCTGTAGAAGCAATACTTCTTAAAACAGGATTCTTTGAACTCATCCAAGTACTAATAATAGCAGGTAATACTTCAGTACCATTTCCTAACTCAACAGCTAGTAATGAATATCTAGAAGATGTATATCCTAATAATTGACCAAAGTAACTATCATTCCATTGCCATACAAAAGCAAATAAACCAACAGTAACAATTGCTCCTCTTGCATTAGGAAGCATAACACTCCAGAATGTACGAATTATACCAGCACCATCAACTTGTGCAGATTCTTCAAGTTCCTTAGGAACACCTTTAAAGAATTGTCTAAACAAGAAGATAAATATTGCAGAACGAATACCTTGACCAAATGCAGCTAATATAAACATAGATGCAATATTACCAATTAGACTAATTCCAAAGAATGAATGTTCACGTAATAACCAAGAACGAGATCTATCTAATGCTTCATTTGGAACTATTAATGTAATCAACACTAATAAGAATAATATATTACTACCTTTAAATTTTAATCTTGCAAATGAATAACCAGCAACTGCAGTTGCAATTATCTGGATTAGCATTGTAACAGTAGATAAAATAAATGTATGTAATAAAGATTGTCCATAATTTAACATCTTACCAGCAATTTGGAAGTTTAAAACACTAAATTGAGCTGGGATAAATACAACTTGAGGATTAGTAATATCAGTTGGATGTCTAAATGCTTGAGATAGTTTTTCAAATAATGGTAACAAAATTACAAAACATAATCCAATTAAGATAAATGCACGTAATAATGAACCAACAACAATAAATGCTTTCTTTGCAGCTATTTTACGCTTAGTTTGACGACTAAGTTTGGCTTTCATAGCTTTTTTATCTAATACATTAGTCATTTTGATAGAACACAACTTTCCTTAATACTAGAGTTACTATAGCAACAACAGCTAAAGATACTAAACAGAATAGTATAGACATTGCTGCATAGATTCCGTCATTTGTAAGTCCCCCAAGCCCAAGGGTATAAGCAACATCGCCACTAGAGCCATATTTACTCATAAGTTTTAATAAGTCACTTCGTAAGAATGAGTCAACAACCGTATAAATACCTGCAGTTAACATCAATGGAGAAACCATTGGGAATGTTATCTTCCAGAATATTTCATATTGAGTAGCTCCCTCAATCTTAGCAGCTTCATACAATGATTTTGAAACAGATTGAATACCTGATAAGAATATCAAAATCTGAACACCAGAATAAGATATAACATCAAATATTGAATCGCATGTCTTTGTTAAGAAATCAACAGCGGTTTTAGGAACATTTGCACTAATCAAAAATTCACTAAAATCAAACACTGTACTAAATACATCTTGTCCACTTTCATCCATGATTGTAGACATTGAAGATCCTTTTGAAACAGCAATATCAACAGCTTGAGAGTTAAAGATAACTGGCATAAAGAATACAGCACGAACAAATGCTCTACATTTAAACTTAGAATTTAATACAACAGCAATAATTAAACTGAATATTAAAATCAAAACTACTTGAAGTAATGTATTAAAAAATACATCAACTAAAGTATCTTTAAATGTTGCATGAACATTCCAGATATATTTATAATTATCAAAACCAACGAATTCAGTAACAGATCCATATATTTTACCATTATATTTATTAGCACTAGCATTATAAACATTACAGAAACTATATATAATAGTATTAATAAATGGGAATAAGAAGAAATAGATAAATCCAATCATTAAAGGTAATACAAATACAAATCCCCATAAAGCTTGTTTCTTACGGTAAGAAATATTATTTGCTAAGTAATTAGGAACAAATCCAAATACTTTTTTAACTCCATTAAAGAATTTAGAATCTTTATTTTTTTCTCTAAGTTCTTCTCTTTTATGACTTATTTTATTAAGAATATTAATAAACCAAGCCTTAATTTTTTTATATAAACTAACTATTTTCTTCCAAACAAATAAAATACATTTTTCATAAAATAAGTTTACATAACTTCCTAAAAATACAAAACCTTTACTAATTCCTTCACAACATGTTCTAAAAAACCAACCAATGCCTTCAAACATATATGCAAAACACATTAATACTTTATCTAAACCAAATAAAATATAATCAAATATTTTCTTAAGCATTGTTTGCCTCCTTTATTACAACATAAGAATTAGCCTTTAAAGCAAAACCAGTCTTTATATCATTATATGTAGTAGTTTCATAATTAATAAGAATTGTTAATCCATTTTCATATGTAACTTTAACAACATTATCAGTTATATATTCATGACCAACAAGTCTACTACTATAAATACCTAAATCATTCAATTCTTTAGTCATATTAATGATTGTTTCTTTCCAATTCATATAATAAGAATTGTAATAATCAGTATAAGCAGTATCTAATAATACACTTGTATCATCATATGAAATAACATATGATAAGTTAGAGCCAGTTTCAATAGCTTTTAATAAATTCCATCTAATATTATTATTATTTCCATAATTAATATATGGAGAACTATAATCAATAAGACCACTTACAACAAGTTGATATAAAGGACAACTTCTATCAACACTACCATACATAGTAGTTGTAACAGGTACATTATTAGCATTAGTAATATATGGGAATGCATAATCATTAGGATTATTAGCCATAATGTTTTCATTATAACTAATAGTTTCTAATGCTTTACTTTGGTAAAGACTAGAACCAGCAGAGTAAATATTAACTTTTTTGCCGTAATCTGAATAACTTGCATTACCTAAATCATCAAGATAAACTCCACTAACACTATATTTCTTGTAGTTTTTAACAAAACTTGTAGCAAGAGATTCATAGTATCTAGGACTTAATACATATCCTGCTTTACCACCAACTGTTGCTTGACCAGTAGCAATTTCATATGGCATTTGAATAGCATAATCTTGGCTTATACTCTTTGAAGTATATCTTTGTCTACCAAATAAATAACTATAACCATATCCAGTAGTAAATGAATACATAGGATAGAAACCATAGCCTTTACTATTTAAATAGCTACTAAGTTTCTTCATTCCACTTTTTCCACCAAGAACACCAGTAACTGTTACGCTAGGATCAATGTTTTCAATTCCAGCTCTCTTAGTCGAATTAGTATATCCAATATTCTTAGCATAAAGAGATTTAC
>JAEEJT010000032.1 GCA_016282055.1 Bacilli bacterium | reverse complement strand
CATGACAATGGCATCAAGAATTGTTGTTATGAGAGATGGTTTCATTCAACAAGTTGGTACACCAAAAGAAATTTATGATACACCAAATAATACATTCGTTGGTGGATTCATTGGAACACCTCCAATGAACTTTATCGAAGGTAAAGCTACTGAAGATGGATGGTTTGTTATCGGAGATCATAAAGTTGGTGAAACAAGATTAAGAATCCCTGAAAACAAATTCAAACTATTAGATCAATTAAATTATATTGATAAACCATTAATTATGGGTATTCGTCCTGAAGATATTCATGATACACCTGAATTGTTTGAAAAGTATAAAGATAGTAAAGCTAAGATGAAGGTTGAAGTATCTGAATTATTAGGTGCTGAAACAAATATCTATGCATTATTAAATGGTCAATCTTTAGTTGCTAAAGTTGATGCTAGAGTTGACTTACATTCAAATGATGAAGTAGAATTATGCATTAATATGGAAAAATGCCATTTCTTTGATTCTGAAACTGAACAAAGAATCAGAAGATAATATGAATTTAAATCACTTTAGTATTTCTAAAGTGATTTTTTATTTTTATATACAAACAGAATAAAATGTGATATAATATTCTTGTTTATGAATATAAACAGTTTTGATATTAGTTAAATATTAATTTAAAATCGAAAGGACAAATATTTATGAAAAAAATGACTATCAAAGATGTTGACTTAAAAAACAAAGTTGTTTTGATGAGAGTTGACTTTAATGTTCCTATGAAGGATTGCAAGATTACTGATGAAAATCGTATCATTCAAGCATTACCAACAATTAAATATGCTTTAGAACATGATGCAAAATTAGTATTATTCTCTCATTTAGGAAGAGTTAAAACTGAAGCTGATAAGGCAACTAATAGTTTAGCACCTGTTGCTGCTAGATTAAGTGAATTATTAGAACAAAAAGTTACTTTTATTCCTGAAACTAGAGGAAAAGCTTTAGAAGATGCAATTAAGAATATGAACAATCGTGATATTGTTATGTTTGAAAATACAAGATTCGAAGATATTAATGGTAAGAAAGAATCTGGAAATGATCCTGAATTAGGTGCTTACTGGGCAAGTCTAGGGGATGTATTTGTAAATGATGCATTTGGTACTGCACACCGTGCTCATGCTTCAAATGCTGGTATTGCTGCAAATATAAAGACTACAGTTGCTGGTTTCTTAATGGAAAAAGAAATTACATTTATTGGAAATGCAGTTGATGAACCAGTTAGACCATTCGTTGCTATTTTAGGTGGAGCTAAAGTTTCTGATAAGATTAGTGTAATTGAAAACTTATTAAATAAAGCTGATAAGATTTTAATTTGTGGAGCTATGGCTTATACATTCTACAAAGCTAAAGGATATGAAGTTGGAACTAGTAAATGTGAATTAGATTTCGTTGATTTTGCTAAAGGTTTATTAGAAAAAGCAAATGGTAAGATTGTTTTACCAGTTGATACTGTTGTTGTTAGTGAATTCAAAGAAGATGCTGATTCAATGATTTGTGATGTTGATAAGATCCCTGCTGATAAGATGGGTATGGATATTGGACCAAAGACATTAGATTTATTTGCTAAAGAATTAGTTGGTGCTAAGACTGTTGTTTGGAATGGACCAGCTGGTGTATTTGAATTTGATAAGTTTGCTGTTGGTACTAATGGTATTTGTAAAGCATTAGCAGAACTTAAGAATGCTACAACTATTATTGGTGGTGGTGATAGTGCTGCTGCAGCTATTAAATTAGGTTATGCATCTAAATTTACTCATATTTCTACAGGAGGAGGAGCTAGCCTTGAATATTTAGAAGGTAAAGCTTTACCTGGTGTAGAAGTAATCAATAATAAATAATTATAGGAGAATTAAAATGAGAAAACCAATTATTGCCGGAAACTGGAAAATGTTTAAAACTCGTGATGAGGCTTTAAACTTTATGTATCAAGTTAATGAAAAAATGCCTTCAAACAAATTAGTTGATAGTGTTGTATGTGCTCAATTCACTGTTTTAAGAGATTTAGTTAAGAGACAAGGTGATGAATTAAAGATTGGAGCACAAAATATGCATTTCGCTGATGAAGGTGCTTATACTGGTGAAGTTAGCGGTTTAATGATTAAGAGTATTGGTGTTGCTTATGTTATTATTGGACATAGTGAAAGAAGAGCTATGTTTAATGAAACTGATAGTGATATTAATAAAAAGCTTCATAAAGCATTTGAAGTTGAATTAAATCCAATTCTTTGTGTTGGTGAATCTTTAGAAGAAAGAGAAAATAATTTAACTGAAAAGAAAATTAAAGATCAATTAGTTGCTGACCTTGCTAATTTAACTAAAGATCAAGTTAGAGATTTAGTAATTGCTTATGAACCAATTTGGGCAATTGGTACAGGTAAAACTGCTACTAGTCAAATCGCTGATGAAACTTGTGGATTTATTAGAAAAACAATTGAAGAATTATATGATAAAGAAACAAGTGAAGCAATTAGAATTCAATATGGTGGAAGTGTTAAGACATCTAATATTGATGAATTAATGTCTATGCCTAATATTGATGGTGCATTAATTGGTGGAGCAAGTTTAAAAGCTGATGATTTTATTACATTAGTTAATGCTGCTATAAAATAAAATATAAGAAGTACGAAAGTACTTCTTTTTTAATAATTTATATTTTTCTTGACATTGAATAGGAAATTTGGTATAATAATAACAGTTTCAGACATGGAACAGCACTTAAAATAAATGTAAGATAAATAGATCTACCTGTAGAGGAGTTAGTAGTCATGCTGTTTGATGAAGACTAAATGATATCTATGCTTATGTTATATTTAAGCGAAATTTTTAAATAATGGAGGATATAAACATGTCAAGATTTACTGGTTCTGATTACAAAGTTTCAAGAAGATTAGGTTATTCTATCACTGAAACTGGTAAAGAATTAAAGAAACGTAATTTTGCTCCTGGTCAACACGGTAAACGTCGTGGTAAATTAAGTGAATATGGAGTTCAATTACAAGAAAAACAAAAAGTTCGTTTTACTTATGGAGTTAACGAAAAACAATTTAAGAGATTTTTTGCTATGGCTGAAAAGATGCCAGGTAAACATGGTGATAATTTCTTAGTATTATTAGAATGCAGATTAGATAACCTTGTTTATCGTTTAGGTTTAGCTACAACTAGAAAACAAGCTCGTCAATTAGTTAACCATGGACACATTACAGTTGATGGAAATAAATTAGATATTCCATCTTACATTGTTAAAGTTGGTCAAACTATTGGAGTTAAAGAAGCATCTAAGAATTTAGTAATCATTAAAGAAGCATTAGAAGCAGTTGTTTCTAGAAAAGAATATGTTTCATTTGATGAAAACAAGATGGAAGGAACTTTAGTTCGTAAACCTGAAAGAGAAGAATTCTTACCTGAAATCCAAGAAAATCTAATTGTAGAATTCTACAACAGATAATAAAAGAAAAAGTGGTTTTAAAACCACTTTTTTTATATATTTTCTTTAATTGCTTTTGATAATTGGTCAGCACAACTTGTTTGTTTAAACCCACAAGTATTATTTTCTAATATATTGGCTATCTCTAATGCATCTTTTCCTTCGCATAATTTACCAATAGCTTTTAGGTTACCATTACAACCATATAAGAATGTAAGATTTCTTATTTTATTATTATCATCAATATCAAAACTTATCTTTTTTGAACATACTCCTTGAGGAATGTAATCAACATGTTTCATAGAAAACCTCCGTTTTTGTTATTTTACAACATTTTATGACAAAATACAACTATTCTAAACTTTATTTTTAGTTATTAATATGTTATAATTAATAAATAAGGAGATATCTATTATGTATTTTGATTATACTGCAACTACACCCATGGATGAAGAAATAATTGATACTTATTGCATGATACAAAAGAAGTATTTTGCTAATACAACATCTCTTCATTTATTGGGACAAAAAAGTAATAATATTTATCTTCAAATGATTGATGAAATAAAACATGTTTTAAATTGTAATCATGATATTGTATTTACATCTAATGCAACTGAAGCTAATAATTTAGCTATCATGGGTTGTGTTGAAAATAAAAAAGGTACAATTATCACAACAAAAATAGAACATCCTTCTGTGTATGAAGTTTTTCAACATTTAGAAAATAATGGATATGATGTTAAATATCTTAATGTAGATAGTAATGGTATTATTGATTTAGATGAATTGAAGAGTTATTTAAATAATGATGTTTTATTAGTATCTATTATGTGGGTAAATAATATAATTGGTAGTATTCAACCAATTGATAAAGTTATTGAATTAATTAAACCTTATAAAAAGATTAAATTACATGTTGATTGTGTACAAGGTATAACTAAAATTAAACCAAATTTTAGTTTTGATGATATCGATTTATTTACTTTTAGTGCTCATAAGTTTTATGGTCCTAAAGGAATTGGTGTTTTAGGATATAAAAAGAACTTTAATTTAGACAAGAGATTATTTGGATCTAATGCTCAATTTGGTATTAAACCAGGTACTTTTGATTTAGGTCTTGTTGTATGTTGTGCTAAAGCATTAAAAAAGTATTGTAATTTACTTGATAAGAATTTTAAATATGTTAAAGAATTAAGAGATTTATTTGTTAATAATATTAAAAATAGTAAAGTTAGTTTTAATAGTAATGATAATTGTTCACCTTATATTATTAATATTAGTGTTTTAAATACTAATGGTGAGACTATTGTTCACTTACTTGAGGCTAAAGATATATATGTATCAACTGGTTCTAGTTGTTCATCTAAATTAAAAAAACCTGAAAAGACTATTATGGCTATATCTGATAGTTATGATAAAGCAATATCTACTATTAGAATATCTTTATCTTATTTAACAACAAAAGATGAAGTTATGAAATTAGTTGATGAAGTTAATAAATTATAGGAGTATATAATGAATTACGAATTGATTTTAGTAAGATATGGAGAAATGACTTTAAAAAAGAAAAATTATAAGACTTTTTTAAAGCAAATGAATGATAATATAAAACATAAATTAAAGGTATTTAATGGTTTAAAGTATTTTAGTACTGATTATAGATTTTATATTTATTTAAATGGTGTGGATTATAATCTTGTTATCGATAAGTTAAATGAAATTCCTGGTTTATATTCTTATAGTTTATGTAAAGAAGTTGGAAAAGATTTTGATGAGATTAGTAATATTAGTATTGATTTATTAAAAGATGAATTAAATAATAAAAATAAGACTTTTAAAGTTGAAACTAATAGAGGTGATAAAAGATTTCCTTATACTTCTATTCAAATTAGTCAAGAAGTTGCTAAAAGGGTCTTACCAAATGTTAGTGGATTAAGTGTAGATGTTCATAATCCTGATGTCGTCTTACATATTGATTTAAGATGTGAAGGTACATATGTATATTTAAATGAAATTAAAGGGTTAGGTGGATATCCTAGTGGAATTGGTGGAAGTGGAATTCTTATGATGAGTGGGGGACTTGATAGTCCTGTTGCTGGATTCTTAACTATGAAAAAAGGAGTTAATTTAAAGGCTATTCATTATTTTTCTCCACCATATACTTCTTTAAATGCTTTACAGAAGGTTGTTGATTTATTACAAGTTATTTGTAAATATAATAATTTAGAATCTATTGAATTATATATTGTTCCTTTTACTAAGGTTCAAGATAGAATTCATGAAAAGGCTAATAACACATATATGGTTACTTTAATGCGTAGGGCTATGTATAAAATAGCATCTAGTATATGTAATAGAGATAATATAAGTGTTATTGTCAATGGAGAAAGTATTGGTCAGGTTGCTAGTCAGACTCTTGAAAGTATGAAGGTCGTTAATGAAGTAACTAATGTTCCTATTATTAGACCTTTAGCAACTTATGATAAAGAAGAAATTATTGATATTGCTCGTAAGATTAAAACATATGATATATCTATTAGACCATATGAGGATTGTTGTACTGTATTTGTTCCTGAACATCCTATTATTAAGCCTAATATTGATCTTGTAAAAAAGGAAGAAGATAAATGTGATATGTCTAGTTTAATTGATGAAGCTATTAATGAAACAAAAGTTATTTCTTTAAATGCAACAAATAAGTATTCAGTCTTTGATGATGATAAAATAGAAATTTAGAGGATTACATATGGAAAAATTAAATATTGACATTGAAAAGTTAGAAGTATTAAATGAAGAAGAGTTGAGAGAAATTGCTGAATTATGTAATATTCAACTTGAAAAGTTAGAAAATGAATTAATGGTATATTATGATCAAAATTTAACTGAACAAGATATTATTGAAAAAGGATTTAATTTTGATGAATATTATCGTATTAAGAAATTAGAAAAGAAAGCTTATTCTTGTATAAGAAAATTACAAAAGAGTAAATTTGATGGTAGTTTTATTGGTCAAATGCCTATCTGGGGAGTTATTCTTTTCTTCGTTGTTTTCCTTTTAAATATTTATCCTGTTAGTCCTTATTTACCAATGACTTTTTATGAACTTCTTATGCCTTCTATGAAATCTGATTTTATGTTAGGAATAGATGGATTGATTTTATACTATATTGTATATACTTGTTTAAGTATTTTATATTTAATTGTTACTAATACTATCTTTTTTATCAAAAGAAGAAAAAGTATTGATGCAAAGAAAAGATTTTTTGTATTTTTGATATTTAGTTTATGCGATTTACTTGCTATGATTCCTTCTATTATTATATTTACTACTACAATAAGTGCCTATAAATAATATAATTACTTCTTGTAATAATGAATTAATTAAAGAAATATCTAAACTAAATGAGAAAAAGTATCGTGATTTAAAGAAAATGTTTATTATAGAAGGATATCATTTAGTTGAAATGGCAAAAGATAGATTGGTATATGTATTTTATACTGATTTAAAAGATATTCCTGTTTTAGATAATGTTAATTATTACAAGGTTAATGATGCTATTATTAAGAAACTATCTAATACTATGAATCCTCAAGGTATTGTTGGTGTATGTAAAATAATGGATGATAATAATATTTATCAAGATAAAGTATTATGTTTAGATAATTTACAAGACCCAGGTAATATTGGTACACTTTTAAGAACTTGTGTTGCTTTTGGTTTTAATGATATTGTATTAAATAATGAATGTTGTGATATCTATAATGATAAAGTTATTAGATCTAGTCAAGGTGCTATATTTAATATAAATATACATAAACAAGATTTAATTAATGTAATAAATACTTTAAGGAATAATAATTATTGTATTTATGGAACTAGTTTAGTTAATGGAATTAGTTTAGATAAGATATCTTTTAATGATAAAGTATGCATTATTCTTGGTAATGAGGGTAATGGAATTAGTAAAGATATTTTAAATATTACTGATAAAAATATATACATTGAAATTAATAACATTGAGTCTTTAAACGTTGGTGTTGCTGGTGGAATTATTCTAAATGAATATAATAGACAACTTAGATTAAAAAAATAAACTTGTATTTTTTATACAAGTTTTTTTATTCTTATTTGACTTTTGATATGTTTTCAAATAGAATAATAAAAAAAGGAGGGATTTTTATGAATAAAATTAAGTTATTTAAGTTACAATTTATTTGTATTTGTATGTTGTTTTGTTATTTGTTTTTAACTGGTTGTAAAAAACAAGTAACATTAGATATTCCAACTAATTGTTCTATTAGTGATGATGAAATATTAAGTTGGGATAGTGTTAGTAATTCTACTAAGTATAAAGTTATTATGAGTTATAATGATTCTATAAAAGAATTTGAAACAAAAGAGAATTATTTAGATATATTTGAATTAACTAATAATTATGGTACATATAATTTTGAAGTAATGGCTTATGGTGATGGGGATAAATATCTTGATTCAGGTAATTCTATTAAAACAAGTTTTACTGTTAATGATTATAGTGATTGTTTTGAAGCTGAATATTTAGATAAAGCTAGAAGACAAGTTAAACTTTCTATAAAGGATGAAAGTCAAGTTACTGGAAAACTTATTATTCCTGATTATTGTGATAGAAGACCAGTTATTTATTTTGTGAATGGTAGTAATCTTGGTATAACAACTTTATATATTAATGATAATATAACAAAAATTGTAAGTTTTAGAAATTGTAGTAATCTAACTAGAGTCAGATTATCTAAAAATATTAAAAGTTTATATGATGAAACATTTGCATTATGTACTAAATTAAAAGAAATAAACATTGAGTATATTGAAAATATTACTGGAGATGTATTCTTAGATGATACCAGCTTGCAAAAGGTTAAGATTGGAAAAAATTTAAATTACTTTAGTGGTAATTGTTTTGGTGGATGCACTAGTTTGAGTGAAGTTATTATTGATAGTGATAATGAAAATTATTATTTTGAAAGTGGATGTATTATTAAAAAAGAAAATAAGCATATTGTTTCAGCATTAGAAAGTGTTATTATACCTAATGATGTTGTTGGAATAGATATTAATGCTTTTAGGGGATTAAGAATTAAAGAAATAACAATTCCGTCTAATGTTAGTGAGATTAATAAATGTTTTTATGAGATGCCTAATCTAGAAACAATAACGCTTAGTGAGGGTATTACTAGTATTGACAATTTATGTTTTGATTGTCCAAATTTGACTACTGTTAATTTGCCTTCAACATTAGAAAGTATTAGTATTAAGGCATTTGAAGAATGTCCAGTACGTGTATTTAATTTTAAGAATGGCTCTAATAAGTATGATTTTGTTACTGGTTGTTTAATAGATAAGAATAAAAATGAATTAGTTTATGGAACATTTGATATAACAATTCCTGATTATGTTATATCTATTGGAGAAGAAGCATTTATGAATTCTCCTATTACTGATTTTGTTGTTCCTTCTCAAATTGAAGTGATTGGCGAAAAAGCTTTTTATGAAAGTAGTATTGTTAATCTAGAGTTTAATACAACAAATCTTGCTATAAAAAATGATGCTTTTGGATATTGCTATGATTTAAATCATTTTGTTTTGAAAGATGGTTTATATGAAATTGGCGAACGTGCATTTTATCATTGTTCAAAAATTGAATATGTAGTGATACCTAAATCTGTTAAAAAAATAGGAAATGCTTCTTTTTGTTATTGTTTTGCATCTATAATTTTATATGATACTTATGATGCAATTGGAGTTTCCCCATTTATTACAGATTGTGTATATACAGATGTTAAGTCAACTGTTAAAGAAATAAGTTTTGATATTAATAATGATTGTATTAAAAGATATTTCTATACAAGAAAGGGAGAACATCTAGATTATGTAAATCCAAGATGGGCTATTTTCTATGATTGTACTATTGAAAATGATATGGTTATGTCATGGAAGGTATGTAAATATACTGATTCTTCAAATAAAGATTTTTGGAATTATTATTATAAAACTACATATGATAATCAATCTGATAATGATAATGGTATTTATAGTATTTTAGAGAAAGTTTTTGAATTAGTTCCTGAGATACCTCATAAAGATGGATATACTTTTTTAGGTTTTACTAAAGTGGAAGGTGAAACTGATTCTAATTATTTAGTTAAAACTATGAATTATCAACATAGTTTATTAACTCAGTCTATTAAATCTGTCTTAATTAATAAAGAAAATAAAATAGTTTTTACTGACAATGATAAAGCAAATTTTGTTGATGGTACAGTGTTTTATGCTAATTGGAGTAGGAATGAGTAAAATAAATTACTTTACAATCATGTAAAAGTATGATATAATACTAATATAGTTGAAAACAAGGAGTGAGAATTTCTCACTCCTTTCAAATTGTTTGAGGTGAATAATGGAAAAGCAAGAAATTATTGAAAAAGCAAAAGCATTATGTACTAAATGTGCTGATTCGTTAGGTTTTAAAATACTTGATGTTGATTATGTTTTTGAGAATGGTATCAATATTTTAAGAGTTATCGGTGATAGTGATAATGGATTTGGTATTGATGAAGCTACTAGTTTAAACGAAGCTATTAGTCTTGCCCTTGATAACGATGATTTTATTGATGATGAATATTATCTTGAGGTATCAAGTGAGGGATTAGAGAAAGAACTTAGAACATTAGATGATGTTAAAAATAGTGTTGGTGAGTATATCTATTGTGAGTTTAAAGAAAAAGTTAGTGGCTTAAATGAAGTATATGGTGACTTTTTAAGTTTCAATGATGGAATACTTGAAATTAGAATTAACCAAAAAGGTAGAATTAAGAATATAAATGTTACTATGGATAATGTAAGTTTTATAAGACTTGCTATTAAATTTTAGGAGGATAATATGACTAGTAAAACATTTTTTGAATCAGTTGAAGCTATAGCTGAAGAGAGAGCATTACCTATTGAATATATTTTATCAAAGGTTGAGGTTGCTATGGGTGTTGCTTGTAGAGATGAAATACACACTGGAGATATCAAACTTGACGTTGATTTTGAAAAGAAAAGAATTAAAGTTTATGAACATAAATATGTTGTTAGTGAATTAACTGAAGGTAATAAGGGAGAAATATTACTAGAAGAAGCTAAATTAATTAAGAAAAGCGCTAAAATTGGTGATGATTTAAGAAGTGAAATTGATTTTTCTAAACTTGGTAGAAAACAAGTAAGTAAATTCAAAAACACTTTTAATAATGAAATTAGATTACTTGAAAGAGAAGAAGCTTATCAATTCTTTAGTGAAAGAGTTGGTGAAGTTATTAATGCTACTGTTATTGATACTAATAATAGATTTGTTACTTTTAACATTGGTAAAGGAACATTTGCATCAATGCCTATTACAGAATTAATTGGTCAAGAGACTTTAGAAAATGGTAGTCAAGTAAAAGTATTCATTAATAAAGTAGAAAAAACAACAAAAGGACCTAAAGTATTTATTACTCGTAGCAGTAAAGATATGGTTAAGAAGATATTTGAAAATGCTATTCCTGAAATTATGGATGGTTCTATTGAAATTATGGGTCTTGCTCGTGAAGCTGGTAGTAGAACTAAGATTGGTGTTATGGCAACTAAACCAAATCTTGATCCAAAAGGTGCTTGTGTTGGTCAAGGTGGTTTAAGAATTAAAGCTATTAATACAGCATTAAATAATGAAAAGATTGATATCTTCACATGGAAAGAAAATCCTGTTGATTTAATTGCTGAAGCACTACTTCCAGCAAGAAGTTTAAGTGTTGTTATTCAAGATGAAAAAGAAAAGAAAGCATTAGTTATTGTTCGTGATGATCAATACAGTTTAGCTATTGGTAAAGCTGGTCAAAACGTTAGACTTGCTGCTTATGCAATTGATTGGAAGATTGATATAAAGAGTTTAAGTCAAGCTTTAAGTGAAGGAATTAGCTTCTCTTATAATGTAATTCAAAAATTATAGGTGAATTATGAATAGTATGCATAATAAAAAAAACCCATTGAGAAAATGTCTTGCAACAAACGAAGTATTTCCTAAAAAGGATTTATTAAGAATTGTAAGAACTCCTGAAGGTAATGTTGTTGTTGACCAAAAGGGTAAAGTTAATGGTAGAGGTGCATATATATCAAAATCTTTAAATGCTTTAGAAATATGTAAAAAAAGAAAATGTTTAGATAGAGCACTTGAAGTTAATGTACCTAATGAAGTGTATGATGAGATAGAAAAAATTATTAATGGTGATTAATTATGAACTTTAAGCAAAAGATTTTAGATTTAGTTGGAATATCTAAAAGAGCAAATAAGCTTAAGAGTGGTTCTGATACTGTTATAAAAGAAATTCAATCTAGAAAAGCATGTATTGTATTTATTGCAAATGATGCATCTTTAGAAACTATTAAAAAATTTAGTGATAAATGTAATTTTTATGATATTACATATATAACTATATTTAATACATGTGAATTATCTAATATAATTGGTAAGGAAAATATTAAATTATTATCCATTTCAGATAAAGGATTATCAAAAACTATAATTGAGAATTATTTAAAATATAAGGAGGATAAGGTTAATGAAGGTTAGTGAAATTATAAAGATTTTAGAAGAAAATAATAAACAAGTTTCTTTTGAAAAGATAAAGGGATTACTAGAAAATGTAAGTGATGATGAAATTACATTAGATTATGATATTGATCCTAAAAATAATATTATGAAAGCATTAGCTAAAAAATTCAATGATGGTAAAGAGATTAAGGCTAAACCTGTTAAAAAGGATACTAAAGTTATAAGTAAACCAGTTGAAGAAGTTAAAGTAAATGCTCCTAAACCTGTTAATAAACCAGTTGAAGAAACTAAGAATAGTAGTAATAAAGATGTTAATAAACAAAATAACAATAATAAACAAGTTAAAGATACTAAACCAGTTTCAAATCAACAAACTAAAGAAGTTAAACCTAATAAAGAAAATAATCAAACAAGTCAAAATAAACAAGTTAAAGAGAATAAACCTAAAGATGTTGAATTAAGTAGAGTTTATGACGATAAGTATGATGAATACGATAAGAAAGAAAAACAATATACTCGTATTAAAAATGTTAAAAAGAAATCTAAAAATAATGAAAATAGACAAAGTAATACTCCAGTTAAAAAAGAGTTAAAGACTAATGAAGTTATATATACTCCTGGAATGACTGCTGGCGCTTTAGCGGATGCTATTGGTATTGGTAGTGGCGAGATTGTTAAAAAGCTTATTACTTTAGGATATATGGTATCTATTAGTCAACCTATCGAAAGAGAAGTTATTGAATTTTTAGCTGATGATTATGGATTCAAATTAAAAGATCAAGTTAATGATGATATTACTAAGTTTGAAGAGATGACAATTGAAGATGATGAAAAAGATTTAGTATCTAGACCTCCAATTGTTACTATTATGGGTCATGTTGACCATGGTAAAACTACTTTACTTGATACAATTAGAAATACTAAAGTTGTTTTAGGTGAAGCTGGTGGTATTACTCAACATATTGGTGCTTACCAAGTAACTATTCATGATCAAAAGATTACATTTATTGATACACCAGGACATGCTGCATTTACTGAAATGAGAGCTCGTGGTGCCATGGTTACTGATATTGTTGTATTAGTAGTTGCTGCTGATGATGGTGTAATGCCTCAAACTAAAGAAGCAATTGATCACGCTAATGCTGCTGGAGTTCCTATTATTGTTGCTGTAAATAAGATTGATAAACCTCAAGCAAATCCTGATAAAGTAAAACAAGAATTAGCTACATATAATCTTGTTCCATCTGAATGGGGTGGAAATACAGAATTTGTTAACATCAGTGCTTTAAGTGGTAAGGGTGTTGATGATTTACTTGAAACAATTCTTATGATTAGTGAATTACAAAATTATAGAGCTAATCCTAATAGATTAGGTATGGGTACTGTAATTGAGGCTCAACTTACTCGTGGTAGAGGACCTGTTGCTACATTCT
>JAEEJT010000031.1 GCA_016282055.1 Bacilli bacterium | reverse complement strand
TTGTTCATAGAATTGATAAAGATACAAGTGGTTTACTTGTTTGTTGCAAAAGTGATAGAGCTTTAAAGGATTTATCTATTCAATTCTATAATAAAACTGTTAAAAGAAAATATTATGCAATTTGTTATGGTGAAATTCCTCATAACTTAGGTAAGATTACAGCTCCTATTGGTAGAGATAAAGAATCTAGACAAAAAATGAGTGTTGTTGATGGTGGAAAACATGCTGTAACACACTTTAAAGTATTAGAGCGTTTCAAAGGTTTTACATTTATTGAGTGTGAACTAGAAACTGGTAGAACTCACCAAATTAGAGTACATATGGCATATATTGGTTATCCTTTAGTAGGGGATCCTTTATATGGGCCAAGAAAAGTAATTGGTACTCATGGACAATACTTACACGCTAAAACTTTAGGTTTTACACATCCTGTAACTAAAGAGTTTATGGAGTTTGATAGTCCACTTCCTGATTATTTTAATGAATATTTAGAAGAGTTAAGAAGAAATGAATAATTATAATGGACCTATTTTAGATTTAAATAAATATAATGGATTGCATTATTGTATAGATAATAAACCTAATAATGGTATTTTAAAAGTAAAGTATATTTCTATTATTGATGGTGATACAGCTTATTTTAAAGTATCAGATAATCAAGAAAGTATAAGATTTATGGTTGTTGATTGTCCTAAGTATTATCCTATTTTAGAGGAATTTGGAGAAGAAGCAATGCTTTTTTCTAAATCATATTTAGAAAATGCTAAAGAAATATACATTGAAAGTGATATTAACAATACTTTAAAAGATGATACTTTAAATCATAGATTACTTGCTTGGATTTGGGTAGATGGACAACTTCTAAATTATTTACTTGTATTAAATGGTTTAGGTGATATTAAATATCTATATAATGATAAAATGAAATATTATGATTATATGATAAAAGCTAATGATTATGCTAAAATGAATAATCTTGGTATATATAAAAAAATAAACACGTAACTAATTGTTACGTGTTTTTTAATCTCTTTTATTTTTATAAATATCAAAGTTTTTAAAGTTTATCTTAGCAATGTTTTTAAATTCATTTGAGCCTTTTTCTAAAAATATTTTTTTAATTGCTGTATCAACAGGTTTTCCTGCTCCTTTTGGAATTTCAAATCCAACAATATTTGATATTGTATCAAGATGTTTTAAGAATGTATATCTAGCTATAATACTAGCACAAGCAACACTTATATATTTATTTTCAGCTTTTTCTTCAAGAATTACATCTTTAGCAATATTTTTTTCTGTTTTTAGATAGTTAAAATAATTAGAAGGAGTAGTAAAGGCATCAATTATTATTCCATCATAATTTTTAACTATTTTTTTCATATTAAGTATTACATTATTATGACAAAGTGCTTTTATATTATTCATATTTAAATGATAATGACTTGTCAAATAATTAAACTTTAAATCTTCTAGAGTATAAACATAATAAGGAATTTCTTTCATTAAAACAGGAGCAATTTCAAGTATTTTATAATCAGATAATTCTTTACTATCTTTTACACCTAATTTTTTAATACTTGATATTTTCTCTTTGTCAACGAACGCTCCACAAACAACAATTCCACCAAATACATCCCCGGTGCCTACTTCATCAGTACCAATAAATGATTGTAAGTGATTTATTTTAACCTCAAGGTTAGCTTCTTTAGTAGAAGGAGTTATTCCAACTATACTACATATAGTTTGATAATCATTGTATTCATCTCTACCTTGAATAAGAACTGTTTGGGTTTTAAAAATTGTGACAGTAGAATTATTAAATTTTGCTTGAAATAGAGTATATTGATTTGTTGCATCTATTTCATATTGTTTCAACTCTTTAATTAACTTTCCTACTTGTGTATCATTAAGTTTTATAGAGTAACCCATATTTTTCTCCTAATTTTACATCTATCTTTATTGTATCACAAAATGATTAAAAATTAAAGTTTTAGTTTTAATGAAAAAGTTGTATAATATATAAAAAGGTGTTATTTATGGAAAAATGTTATTTAAGTTTAGAATTTGATAAAATTATTTCAATGCTTAATGATGAAATAATAGTATTAGATAATAAAATAGATATAAATAGTTTAGAACTTGATAATGATATTGAGTATATTTATAATATGCTTAATGAAGTAGATGAAGCTTATAAGATTATTATGAGAATGGGTAGATTTAATATTTACTTTAAAGGTAATATTTTATTTTCTATTTCTAAAGCTTATAAAAAAGGAATTTTATCAATTGAAGAAATATTAAATGTTTCCAAATTATTAGATACAATTAAAAACTTAATAACATTTAATTCTAATCTTTTAAGTAATGAAATTGAAAATACTTTATTTTCAACATATGTTAATCAACTTGTTTATAATAAGAATTTAAATCTAAAGATTAAATCATCAATAAATGAATTTGGTGAAGTTTTAGATAAAGCATCTAATGAATTATTTGATATAAGAACAACAATTAAAAGGCTTGAAAAAGATATAATGTTAAAATTAAATGAGATTATATCAAGAAATAGTAGTAAGTTAAGTGATAGTATTATTTCTATTAGAAATGATAGATATGTTATTCCTGTTAAAAGTGATTTTAAGAATGCTATTAAAGGTATTATTCATGATGAATCTATTAGTGGTGGAACTGTATTTTTAGAACCTAGTAGTGTTTGTGAAATAAATAATAAGATTAATAGTTTAAAAGAAGAAGAAAAAAATGAAATAGAAAAGATTTTAAGGCATCTTAGTGCTATGATTGGTGCTTATTATGATGAGTTAATATCTAATTTTGATATTATTAAACATTTAGATTTAACTTTTAGTAAAGCAAATCTTTCTATTAAATTAAAAGGTATTAAACCTAATATTAATAATAAAGGAATCGTTGATTTAAAGAATTGTTATCATCCTTTATTAAATGTTAGTAATATAATTAAAAATGATATTTATATTGGTAAAGATTATAAATGTATTATTATAACAGGACCCAATACAGGTGGTAAAACTGTTATACTTAAAACAATTGGTTTACTTTCTTTAATGGTTAAGTTTGGTTTACTTATTCCTTGTAGCAAAGAAAGTAATATTAATATTTTTGATAGTATTTTTTGTGATATTGGTGATGATCAAAGTATTAGTCAAAATCTATCTACTTTCTCATCTCATATTAAAAATGTAATAGATATTATCAATAATTGTAATGATAATAGTTTAGTTTTACTTGATGAACTAGGAAGTGGAACAGATCCTATGGAAGGAAGTAGTCTTGCTATTTCCATTATTGATTATATCTTAAATAAAGGATCTATTATATTAACTACATCTCATTACGCTGAACTTAAAATGTATGCTTATAAAGATAATCGTGTAGTTAATGCTAGTGTAGAGTTTGATCTTAATTCTCTTCAACCAACGTATAAACTATTAATAGGTATTCCTGGTAATAGTAATGCTTTAAAGATTTGTAAGATTTTAGGTTTAGATAAAACTATTATTGATAAAGCTAGTAATTATTTAAATGAAGAGAGTAATGATATTGATATTAAACTTACTAATTTAATTAATCAAACTAATGAATTAAATACTAAATTAAATGAAGTTCGTAATAAAGAATATATTTTAAATAAGAAAATTAGTGAAGCTGATAGAATTAATGAAAATATTCGTAAGAATGAAGTTAATATTATTAAAGAAGCTAATAAAAAAGCAAGTGAAATAGTAAATAAAAAGATTAATGAAATTAATGATTTAATTTATGAACTTGATAGTTTTAATAAGAAAAATATTAAACAACATGAAATAGCATCATTAAAATATAAAGCAAAAATGCTTAATGAAACTTTTGAAGTTAAAGAAGTAGCTACTGATAATAAAGAATTAAAAGTAGGAGATGTTGTTAAGGTTTTATCTTATGGAACAACTGGAGAGATTATTAAGATTAACAAAAATAAATATACTATTCAAATGGGTATTACAACTGTTGTTTGTAGTCTTGATGATCTTGAAAGAACTAAAGTAAATGATAATAAAGTATTAGTTAAATCAAGACATGAATTTAAATCAAGAAAAACTGTTCCAATGTTTTTAGATTTACGTGGTCAAAGATTTGAAGATGCTAGTAGTATGATTGATGATTACTTAACTAATGCATATTATTCTGGTTTACAAAGTGTATCTATTATTCATGGTTTTGGGACTGGAGTTATTAGAGAGCTTGTTCGTGATAAACTTAAATCATCACATTTAGTTAAAGAATATCGCTATGGTGGTGAGAAAGAAGGAGGCATGGGTGCAACTATTGTAACCTTTAAGGATAAATGATAACTAGTTTAAATTATGAAGAGTATTTAAAGTTAATTGAAGAAAATAAAACTTTTGTCATTGATTTTTATGCTTCTTGGTGCCTACCTTGTAAAGAGTTATCTAAAGTAATTGATGAAATTAGTAAAAACTATTCTCACATTGATTTTTATAAAGTAAATATTGATATTGAGGATAGACTTTGTGATATGTTTAGAGTATCAAGTGTACCTACAATGTTTTTTGTTAAGGATAAAACGATAGTTTATCGTCAAGTTGGATACGTTGATTATAGTGAGCTTGAAGATATTTTATTAAAAAATCATTTTGATTTATAATAAAATTATGATAGAATAAGTAAGGTGATTTTATGAATATATTAATAGTTGGATGCGGAAAAATAGGTAAAACAGTTGTTGAACATACTGTTGTTGAAGGACATAATGTAACAATTGTTGATTCTGATCCAAAAATAATTGAAGATATTTGCAATTCTTATGATGTTATTGGTGTTTGTGGAAATGGATCTAACATTGAAATTCTTGAGAATTGTAAAATTGATAGAATGGATTTAGTAGTTGCTTGTAGTAGTAGTGATGAAACTAATATTTTATGTTGTTTATTTGCTAATAAATTAGGAGCTAAAAGCACTATTGCTCGTGTTAGAGATTATAACTACTATAGCCAATTAAATGAAATGGCTGAAATATTAGGTATTACTTT
Organism: Bacilli bacterium; assembly: GCA_016282055.1. Classification (GTDB taxonomy): domain Bacteria; phylum Bacillota_I; class Bacilli_A; order ML615J-28; family CAG-698; genus CAG-698. The sequence continues at coordinate 3,608 of JAEEJT010000031.1, read as the reverse complement.
AATATTTAATCCTGATCTTGATACAGCAAATGAAATAATGAGAATTATTAACTTCCCTGAAGCTAATAAAGTTGAGACTTTTGCTAATGGAGATGTTGATATTGTTGAGTTTTATATTAGTGAAGATAGTAAACTTGTTGGTCAAAACATTTCAACTCTATCTTTAAAATATCAAACTAAATTACTTGTTTGTGCTGTAAGTAGAGAGGGTAAAGTATTTATTCCTAAAGGATCTTATGAGTTTAAGGCTAAAGATAAGATTTATTTAACTAGTAGTAGAAATTCACTTCGTACATTCTTTTATAAAAATGGATTGTTAGCTGATAAGATTAAAAGTATTTTAATTATTGGTGGATCTCGTATTGCTTTATATTTAGCTTTATTATTACAAAAGAATAATTATAAAGTTACTATAATTGAATCTAATCCTGAAAGATGTAGTGAATTAAATGAATTATTACCAAAGACAACTATTATTAATGGTGATGGAACAGATACAAGAATACTAGAAGAAGAAGGTATTTATAATACTGATGCTGTTATTTGTTTAACTGGAATGGATGAAGAGAATATCATTATTTCAATGTTTGCAAATAAAATAAATGTTCCTAAAGTTATTACTAAGATTAATAGACCATATTTTGCTAATATGATTGGTGTTATTGATAGTATTCCAACAGTAACTCCTAAAGAGATTTCTGCAAATAGAATAGTTAGTCACATTAGAGCTATGAATAATACTCGTGGTAGTAATGTTATTACATTATATAAACTTGTTGAAGGTAAAGTTGAAGCTCTAGAGTTTATTGCTAAAAATGATAGTAAAGTATTAAATACACCTTTATCAAAACTTGCAATTAAACAAAATGTTTTAATTGCTGGTATTATTAATAAGAATGAAGTTATAATTCCTAATGGTAATTCTATTATTGAAGAAGGTAATCATGTTATTGTTGTTACAACAAACTCAAGTCTTGATGACCTTGATGATATATTGGAGTAATAAATGAATTATAGAGCAGTTAGTAAACTTATTGGAAAGATTTTAATGCTTATTTCTTTATTTTTAGTCTTTCCTTTAGTTGTTGCTATATTATATAGAGAGTGGAATAATATACTTTCTTATGTTATTCCTAGTTTATGTAGTTTTATTATTGGATTTTTATTAAACTTAGTTAAACCAAAAAGTAATAACTTATCGCCTGTTGATAGTATGTTTGTTGTTATAACATCTTGGTTATTAATGAGTTTAATATGTTCATTTCCATTAATGATATCTAAAGAAATTTCTAATTTCTTTGATGCATTTTTTGAAATGGCATCAGGATTTACAACTACTGGAGCAACAATTACTGGATATAAGATTGTAATAGAAGAATTAAGTCATTCAATATTGTTTTTAAGATCATTTAGTCACTGGGTAGGTGGAATGGGAATACTAGTATTAATGCTTGCTATTATTCCTAATTCTGATTTCGGTTCTAGTATGCATTTATTAAGAGCTGAATCAACTGGGCCGCAAGTAGGTAAACTTGTAAGTAAAACAAAAGTTTCATCAAGAATTCTTTATTTAATATATATTATATTAACTATACTAGAATTTTTGTTTTTATTCTTAGGTCCAGATAAAGACATGGATTTATTTAATAGTATTATTCATACTTTAGGTACAGCTGGAACTGGTGGATTTAGTTCATCTACATTAAGTGTTGGAGCATTTTCTAGTTATAGTCAATATGTTATAGCAACATTTATGATTATATTTGGTGTTAATTTCTCTTTATTTTACTTATTACTTTTAGGTAATTTTAAAGAAGTATTTAAGAATGAAGAATTAAAATGGTATATTATTATTGTTGTTATATGTGTTGGACTTGTATGTTTTAATATATATTCAATATATAAAAACGTTGAAGAAACTATTAGATTATCATTTTTCCAAGTTTCATCAATTATTTCAACAACTGGTTATAGTACAGTTGATTATAATATGTGGCCTGATTTATCTAAACTAATTTTAGTTGTTTTAATGTTAATTGGTTCATGTGCTGGTTCAACTGCTGGTGGAATAAAAGTAATTAGATTAATCATATTATGTAAATCATCAAATCGTGATATGAATTTATTATCAAACCCAAGAAATATTGAAAGTGTTAAGATTAATGGTAAACCAATTGATGAAAGTGTAATATCTTCTGTAAGAAGTTTCTTTGTGTTTTATTTATTAATCTTTATAATTGTTGCTTTCTTGATTTCATTTGATGGACTTGATATGCAAACAAACATTACAGCAAGTATTGCTTGTATTAGTAATGTTGGTCCTGGATTAAGTTTGGTTGGTCCAAGTGGAACTTATGGAATGTTTTCAAACCTTTCTAAGTTTTTATTATCAATTGAAATGATTGCTGGTAGATTAGAAATATTCCCATTTTTAATTATATTTAGTAAAAAAATATGGAGTAAAAGAATTTAGGTCTAGTTTTTCTAGACCTATTATTTTATGATAGACAATTTATGTCTTTTAATGTATAATAAATATAAAGGTGAATAATGATGAGTAATTGTAAATACATTCCTTATGAAATTAAGGAAACTATTTTTGACATAGATTATAAAAAATATTATGATATGAATATTAAATATATTATATTTGATGTTGATAATACTATCGTACCTTATAGTATATTTAATCCAGATGATAAAATAAAAGAATTATTTAATAATATTAAAAATATTGGATTTACTCCAATAGTTTTATCTAATAATCATTCTAATAGAATTAGTATGATTAGTAATAGTCTTGGTATTGATTACATTTGTAATGCTAGAAAACCATTTAAAAAAGGATATAATAAAGTATTTAAAAAATTTGGTGATTTTGATAGTAGTAATTATCTTGCTATTGGTGATCAAATTGTAACAGATATTTATGGAGCAACAAGATTTGGTATTAAATCAATTCTTGTTAAACCAATTCATTTGAATGAAGAAAGATGGTATACAAGATTTAATAGATTTATTGAAAAGTTTTTAATTAAAAAACTTAAAAGAATTGATTATAATGTATATAAAGAAATTTGTAATTTAAGAGGTATTAATGAATAATAAGATTTGTTCTGGTTGTGGTGCTTTGATTCAATTTAAAGATGAAGCTTTAAGTGGATTTATTGATGAAGAAGTATATAACAAAAGATTAGAAGAAGGTAAAGAAATACTTTGTAAAAGATGTTTTAACTTAAAACATTATAATAATATTATAAAAACTTGTATTAGTGATAATGAGTTTTTAGATATTGTTAAGACAAATATTACATCTGATATGCTTATTTGTTATATTGTTGATAGTTTTGATCTTGAAGGTAGTTTTATTTATGATATAAATAAAATATTTCCAAACAATAAGATTTTACTTATTGCTAATAAATATGATTTATTTATGAGATCAAATAGACCAACGAAAATTAAAAAATACATTCAATCATTTTTAGATGATAATAATGTAAAAGTTGATGGAATTAGTGTTACTTCATCTAAAGATAGTGAAAGTAGTAGTAAGTTATATGAAACTATTAATAAGATAATTGAAGCATTTAAGTTATCAAATAATG
>JAEEJT010000030.1 GCA_016282055.1 Bacilli bacterium | reverse complement strand
TAAAATATTATTATTATCGATATTATTTTTATAATCAACCATTTTATAAATATTAATAAAATTATCATAACCCACTTCAGAAATAATTTTTTTAATAATCAATTGGTCAAAATTATATAAAATATTTTTAATATCATATTTATATTTATATACTAATTCACAAAAATTTAGAGTCTCATTATCTAGCTTCAAATCCTTAAGAAATTCATAATATTTATCTTCAATTTCATAAACTAAAGAAGCATATGCTAATTTGATATTATCAATATGATACATATTTTCATATTTAATATGTTTAAAATTATCCGATATACTATCACTTAGTTTAGTGAAATATTAATTTTATATATTCAGGATTATTTGAAATTAAAATCTTATTCTTTCTTTACTAACTTTTGCCAAATTATTTGACAAATCAATAATTTCTTTGTATGTATTAATTTCAATATCAAAATTTAATTTACAAGCAAATCTAATAGCTCTTAACATTCTCAATGCATCTTCATTAAATCCTACTGCAAGAATTAATTTATTATCAATTTCTTTTAATCCATCAAATTTATCAATCAAACCATTAGTTTCATTATAAGCCATTGTATTAACTGTGAAATCTCTACGAGATAAATCAAGTTCAAGTTTGTCTACAAACTCAATGCTTTTTGGATGTCTAAAATCTTCATATTCTCCATCAACTCTATATGTAGTAATTTCATATTGATTATAATTATCACCATTTTTAAATAAAACTGTTACAGTCCCATGTTTTATACCAGTATCAATAGTTGATTTGAATATTTTTTTTATAATATCAGGTTTTGCATTAGTAGTAATATCATAATCATCAACTTTTCTATTTAGAATTTGGTCTCTAACACATCAGCCAACTATATAAGCTTCATAACCATTTTTTGATAAAGTATCTAATAAATTTTTAACTTCATCAGGAATATATAATTTCATTAATATGCTCTACCGTATAAAACTTGATATTTTGCTGGTTTACCTCATATTGGACATACATCAGATATTTTATCTTGTTCAAATGGTATACATCTAACTGTGATACCTGTCTCATCTTTTAATGCTTTCTTATCTCTGCAAAGCATAGCTTTTATAAACTCTGGATTTGTATCAAGTTTATTAATTAATTCATCTTTAGTTAATGCTGGATTTATATGTGTATCCAAATGATTTTTAGCTATATCAAACATATTTTTCTGAATATATTCTAAAACTGTTTTAGCTTCATTTAATACTATCGGTAACATAACATTCAATTTTTCTTTCTCTTCTTACAAATACACATTTATTATTTTCAATATCTTTTGTCCAATCTCTATACTAACTGGAATCCTTTTCATCTCAGACTCATCAAATTTAAAACCTGGTGATTTGTCTGTTAGATCAATCTCAGCTCTGATACCAACTTGTTTTAATTTTTCAGTTATTTCTTTTGCACTCTTAAGTTGTTTTCATCTTTTACTTTAATTGGAACTACCATAGCTTGAATAGGTTCAATATATGGTGGAAGTTTTACTCCTTCATTATCACCATGAACCATTATAATAGCACCTATAATTCTTGTAGATAATCCCCAAGAAGTCTGATGAACATAATCTAGTTGTCCTTTATCATTTAGATATTGTATCTTGAATGCTTTAGGAAAACCATCTCCAAAATTATGTGAATAGCTGACTGAAGTGCTTTACCATCATGCATTAATGCTTCTCTAGTATATGTTTCAACTGCACCAGCGAACTTTTCTCTTTCTGATTTTTGTCCTTTAATAACTGGTATAGCTAAACATTTTTCAACAAAATTAGCATAGATATTTAACATCTTAATAGTAAATTCTTTTGACTCTTCTGCATTTTTATGGTCAGTATTTCCTTCTTGCCAATAAAATTCTCTCGATGTAAGAAATGTTCTTGTAGTTTTTTCCCATCTAACTACTGATACCTATTGATTTAATAATTTTGGTGAATCTCTGTGTGATTTAATAACATTAGAATAATAATCACAAAATAAAGTTTCACTTGTTGGACAAACACATAATTTTTCTTCAGATGGTTCAATACCACCTAAAGTTACCCAAACAATTCTGGTGCAAATCCTTCACATGATCCTTCTCTTTATTAAGTAAACTTTCTGGTATAAACATTAGCATAGCACAATTTTTAACACAAACTTTTTTAAATTATTTATCAAGAATTTGTTGAATGTTTTCCCATATAGCAAAACCATAAGGTTCTATAATCATACAACCTTTAACAAAACTATAATCACATAACTCAGCTTTTTTTACTATATCTGTATACCATTGAGTAAAATCAACATCCATATTTGTTATTTCTTTAACTAAGATTTTGTTGTCTGACATATTTTCTCCTATATTTATATTTTAATATAAAATTATAAGTATTTCAACTAAATATATATTATTTTTACGGGCAAAGGCTTGCCGATCCGGTACTAGATTAGTTATTAAATTATTAATATTATTATATAGGATTGGAAGCCTTCGCCCATACATATTGATAAGCCTTATCCTTGCATTAATCCTATTATCCAAGTGTTTTTTTTAAGTATTTACCTGTATAAGACTGTTTTACTTTCGCTATATCTTCTAGTATGCCAGTTGCTACTATTTCACCACCCCTATCCCCACTGTCTGGTCCTAAATCAATAATATAATCAGCTGGTTTTATAACATCTAAATTATGTTCAATTACAACAACAGAATTTCCAGAATCAGTCAGTTTTTGAAGAACTTCTATAAGTTTATGAACATCATAAAAATGTAATCCAGTAGTAGGTTCATCAAGTAAATATATAGTTTTGCCTGTTGCTCTTTTAACAAGTTCAATAGTCAATTTAATTCTCAGAGCTTCACCACCACTTAACTCTGTTGATGGTTGTCCAAGATTAATATATCCAAGTCCGACACTTTTGAAAGT
>JAEEJT010000029.1 GCA_016282055.1 Bacilli bacterium | reverse complement strand
TGATAATGAAGTTACTTTTGTTTTTCATAATACTAAGTATTTTTGGAAATTTCTCAATAAAGCTTTTGATTTAAGTGATATGAATGATATTTTTTCTAAATCTGCTAATGAAGGTGATTATACTATATTATTAGCTGAGCAAGTTCCTAATGAAATTTATGATTGTATTGATAGTGATACTGGTTGTTTAGATACTAGTAATGATAATTTAGTTTTGTTAGACCTTCAAGATATTTATTCTAATTTAAATGATGTTGAAATGCCATATTTTAATTTAAATTGTAGTTTTATTGATGAAGGTAATGGTGGTTTTACTATTACTCTTGATAGTGGTAGTACTTCTATACAGATTCAAGTTGGTGATAGTCAAACTAATTATTTACAAGGTATGTTTTTAGTTAAAAGAGAAACTAAAGATGGTAATGAAAATTTTGTTATGGCTTATGCTACTATAGCTCAACCTATTAATATCAGAGATTTTATTAATGTTCCTTTTGATGGGTTATTGGCTGGTGTAGGTTATTGTGCAACAAAATAATTTTTATAGGTGATGTTTATGAGTGAAAAGATTTTATATAAAGCTGGTTGGCTTTGGCAAGATTATGTAGGTGCTAAATGGCAAAATCTTAGTTGGGCTAATACTGGTGATGACCACGCTTCTTATGTTTATCCACAAGGTAAGAATAGTAAAAGTTCTTATAGACCTAAAAGTTTATTTTATCATTATCAAGTTGGTAATATAGATAGTAATAAATATAAGATAGATAAGGTAGATTTTGTTATTGTTCTTGGTAAATTTAATAGTAAAAGTAATCCGTTTCCTACTGTTAAAGTTTTTTCTGGTGATAATAATGCTCCTTATAAAAAATCACCTATTGCTACTATTACCAATCCAGTTTTTTTAAAAAATCATTTTAATTTTGATAGTTATACTTTACAGTTTAGTGTTAAAGGTTTAACTGTAGCACAATTGAAAAATATTATATTTGAAGTTGATTGGGGTAGAAGTAAAATTAGTGGCTCTTCTACTATTAGTGTAAATAGGGCTAGAATTAAAGTTCATTATAGTTTAAAGACTCCTAAGTTTAGTAGTTATGATAGTGTTAGTAGTAATTGGTGTTATACTGATGAAACTTTAACTTATAAATTAACAGTTAAAAACACTCAAGAAAGGGGGTCTGGTTCTACTACAGTTAAATTACCTAAAGGTTGTACTATTGTTTCTCATACTGGTGGTGGTAATTGGAATAATAGTAATAAAACTTTATCTTATACTTTAGATAAAGGTAAAAGTGTTACCCATACTTTTAAATTGAAGTTTAATAATGTTGGTATGCAATATATTAAAACTGAGAATAATGGTTTGTATGTATCTAATTTAAATACTATTCAACAAGTTAGTGTAGTAAAAAGACAAATAGTTCCAGAAATCGTTATTGATGATACTCCTAAACAAAGAGACGATATTATAACTTATACTTTTAATACAAGTTTCGCTAAAGAACCTTCATATTTTGATGTAAATATTCAAGGTTTTAAAGAAAATCACCCTTATGGTTTAGCTTGTTTCACTTTACAAGTTCCTAATAATATTGTATTAGATGAACCTATTAGATTGTCTACTGAATTGTTAGATGAAAATATTAATATTAATTCTATAATTAGAGATGAAAGTTTTGAAAAACACGGAATAAGTGTTCAAGTTGATGATGATACTGTTTGTCTTAATCTTGATAATGATGATGAAGATTTTGTTGTTAATTTAAGATTTCCTATTTATTGTACTAATGATGATGATGCTTTAATTAAAATTAATAATAAGTATGAAGATACTTTAATCATTAATCCAGCTAGAAAAAGCATTTTTGATTTTGTTCCTACTATTAGTAGGGATAAAAAATATGTTCAAAATAGTGTTAATATTGGTAGTGCTGGTATTTGGACTATTAGGGCTAAAACTAGTAAGAGAAACTTTTTCGATATGAAAAAAGAATTATTATCTATTAATATTGAGAAACTTATCGCTTATATTGGTTGTATTCCTTTAACTAGGGGTCATCAAGTTGGTGATGAAGCTAGTGTTAAAAATACTTTAATTGAGAATAGACATAATAACAGAGCTTATTATGGTAAAAAAGGCGATTTTAGCGAAGATATTGGTATGACTTTAAGGTTACACCCTTCTGATGTTGCTACTCTTGAAGGGTTATGTGAATTAGATAAACCTATTCCTATTGATACTGTTCCACATATTCCAGATGGCGACCCACTTAATCATAGGGGTTGGGCTGAATTACACGGAGTTAGTGGTATTAAAAAGATTAATTCATTCCTTTATGAATGTAAGCCAGAAGTTACTTATTTAACTCACGATTTGATTACTAGATTTGGTATTGATGAAGGTGCTAAAATTGCTAGTAATAGTATAGAATACGTTTTAGGTTTAACACATAATTTTAATGAAAGTTTAAGAGATTATTTCAATATTAGTTATTCTCAGTTCTTTAATGATGTTGAAGATGAAAATGGTGATTATATTGGTGAATATGAATTAGAACCAGATACTAATTTAAAATTTAATACCTTAAATAAGTTAAGTAATCGTGGTAATTATGATTTAAAATTCCGTAATATATTACCAGCTTTAATGAGTGAAGATTATGATGGTAACTGGGGTATGGCTGTACGTATATTAGATAAATTAAATGGTAATGTATTATTTGAACATTTATATAATAATTTCAAACATTATGATTTTAATGATGATATGGTTTTAAATGAATGTGATGTTACTAGTAAATTATTAAATGGGGATAATTATGAAATTGTTAATTATGATAAATTAAGTTTAAGATATGATGGATTAGCTTCTATTACAGAGCTTAAAAAATCTGGGTCATATTTTAACAAAATAGAAAGAGATACTTATAATATGGAAAATAATGTTGTTGAAACATTTTTATATGATAATAAAGATAATGCTATTGTTAATGGTAATGTTAAAGTTATAATTACTGATAATAAAGGATATTATGATAAGTTTAATATTTTATCTGATATTAATGGTAAAATAGAGTTTCCGTTAAATCTTAATAATGGTAGATATAATATTAAATTTGTATTTGATGAAACTGATAATTATAAAGGTTGTGAATATACTTATAGTGTATTAGTTGAATACGAAAGTGATGAGTTACATTTTGAATATGATGAAACTCCTACTGTAATTACTAATAATACTTTATATACTGTTAGATTATTAGATAAAAATAATAATCCTAAAAGTGGTATGATTGTTTATTATAGTTTTAAGGGTTTAGGTGATACTAATTATTCTTATGAAAATAAACTTATAACTGATAATAATGGTGTTATTAATATACCTATTAATTATATTAATGGTAGTAAATATTTAAAAGTTCTATTTAAAGGTTTT